>JBBSRF010000204.1:0-5027 GCA_038243335.1 Sphingobacteriales bacterium | reverse complement strand
CAAGCAGAATACTTCATTTTATAGGAACGACTTTATTACTCTTATCTTTATTTACTGGAATGTTATTTCACGATTGGCGTTTTATTGCTTTTATACCATTTATAGGATACGGATTTGCTTGGATTGGTCATTTTTTCTTCGAAAAGAATAGACCTGCAACTTTTAAATATCCTTTATATAGTTTATTAAGTGATTTTTTACTTTTTTGGGATTTGTTAAATGGAAAGCAATCGTTTAAAGTCAAATAGTTTTTAACTATACGCTCATAGAAAAAAGATGTTTGCTATAGCCATTATGGTTATTTAATTTTAGACTTATAAAACGCCACCTTATTTTGGCTTCATTACTCTAAAAGTATTAAATATGGAAAATCATTCTCAAGACATCAGTAAATGCCCATTTAATAATGGTAGCATGAAAAATAATAAAGTTAATGGCGGTACAAAAAACCGCGATTGGTGGCCGAAACAATTAAAACTTAACATCTTGCGCCAACATTCATCACTTTCTAACCCAATGGGTGATGATTTTGATTATGCTAAAGCATTTAACAGCTTGGATTTAGAAGCTTTAAAGAAAGATTTAAATGAGTTGATGACCGATTCGCAAGATTGGTGGCCAGCAGATTTTGGTCATTATGGAGGTTTATTTGTGCGTATGGCTTGGCATAGTTCAGGTACTTATCGCGTAGGAGATGGTCGAGGTGGTGCCGGACAAGGGCAACAACGTTTTGCACCATTAAATAGTTGGCCAGATAATGTGAGTTTAGATAAAGCTCGTCGATTACTTTGGCCAATTAAACAGAAATATGGAAATAAAATATCTTGGGCAGATTTATTAATCCTTACCGGAAATGTTGCTTTAGAATCAATGGGTTTTAAGACCTTTGGTTTTGCAGGCGGTCGTGAAGATGTTTGGGAGGCCAATGAAGATATCTATTGGGGTGCAGAAACCACTTGGTTAGGTAATGATGAACGATATGCTAAAGGTTCTGAAGGTGTAGCAGCTCATGGTGTTTTAGTTTCAGATGAAAATGCAGACGGTAATGAGCATTCTCGCGAATTAGAAAAACCTCTCGCAGCTGCGCACATGGGATTAATTTATGTTAACCCAGAAGGTCCAGACGGTAACCCCGACCCTATTGCAGCAGCCAGAGACATAAGAGATACTTTTGCCCGCATGGCCATGAATGATGAAGAAACTGTAGCTTTAATTGCTGGCGGACATTCATTTGGAAAAGCACATGGTGCAGCCCCATCAGACAATGTGGGTAAAGAGCCAGAAGCAGAAGATATGGAAAACCAAGGTCTTGGTTGGAATAATAAATTTGGTTCTGGTAAAGGTGCAGACACGATTACAAGTGGTTTAGAAGTTACTTGGACAACAACCCCAACTAAATGGAGCAATAACTTTTTTGAAAACCTTTTTGCATACGACTGGGAATTGACGAAAAGTCCGGCTGGTGCCCATCAATGGGTAGCAAAAAATGCAGAGAATATTATACCTGATGCTTATGACTCTAATAAAAAGCACAAACCAACAATGCTTACTACAGATTTATCTTTAAGGTTAGATCCTGCTTATGAGAAAATTTCAAGGAATTTTTTAAATAACCCTGATGATTTTGCGGATGCATTTGCTCGTGCTTGGTTTAAATTAACACATCGTGACATGGGCCCTCGTGCTCGTTATTTAGGTGCTGATGTACCAACTGAAGAATTAATTTGGCAAGATTTAATTCCTGTTGTAAATCACCAATTGGTAGATGATAATGACATTGCTACTTTAAAAGCAAAAATATTAGCAACAAATTTAACAATTGGTCAATTGGTTTCTACCGCCTGGGCTTCTGCTTCTACTTTCCGTGGTGGCGATAAACGTGGTGGCGCAAATGGTGCTCGTATTCGTTTAGCTCCTCAAAAATATTGGAAATCAAATACTTCGGCTCAATTAGATAAAATTTTAGACCAATTAGCAATCATTCAAAAACAATTTAATGATGCACAAACTGGCGATAAAAAAGTTTCATTGGCAGATTTAATTGTACTTGCTGGTTCAGTTGCAATTGAAAAAGCAGGTGCTAGTCAAAATATCATAGTTCCTTTTATGCCTGGTCGTACAGACGCAACACAAGAACAAACTGATGTAGAATCATTTAGTTATTTAGAGCCAATAGCAGATGGTTTCCGCAATTATAAAAAATCAAAGACAGCTTTATCTACAGAAGAATTATTAATAGATAAAGCACAATTACTCACCTTAACTGCACCAGAGTTAACAGTTTTAGTAGGTGGAATGCGTAGTTTAAATGCCAATTTTGATGGTTGTAAGCATGGTATTTTAACAACACAACCAGAAATGTTAAGCAACGATTTCTTTGTGAATTTATTAGACATGAATACACAATGGAAAGCTGCAGACGAAAGCAGAGAATTATTTGAAGGTGTTGATCGTAAAACTGGTGCTGTAAAATGGACTGCAACACGTGCTGATTTAGTTTTCGGTTCTAACTCTGAACTAAGAGTAATTGCAGAAGTTTACGCGAGTAGCGATGCAAAAGCTAAATTTGCTAAAGATTTTGTAAGCGCATGGAGCAAAGTAATGAATTTAGACCGTTTTGATTTAGCATAGCTTATTTCATTATAAAATCAAAAAATCCTAGCTAATTTAAATTAGCTAGGATTTTTTTATACTATTTAAGTAAATAATTGATCTTATATTTTGATTTTAACTTATTGTAAGTCATATTTGCTATTATGATTAACAACAAACAGCTTTATACAAACTTTACTTCTGCTTTCAAAAAGCATGAGAAAGCTGTCGCCTTGTTTTTCAAGCGATTTACAAGAACTAATTATGCAATAGGCTTTACTTTTCAATCTGCTAGTAAAGACTTCATCAATTAACCCCGAGACCATATCATCTTTTCTTTTTTTGACTCGGGGAAATATGTAAAACTTATTCATTCTTCAAATTTATTTTTTCAACTACTTTTTATAATTAGTAGTTGATATTTTTTTACAATAAAATTTTATTCAAATGAAAAAATCAATATTACTTTCAAAAAGCGATTACAAATTTCTAAGTGAACATTTAGATAAAGCAATCATGAGTGATTACAATAAATCAAGATTAAGAACAGAAATTAAAGATGCTACAGTTTTTAAGGATGATGAACTACCTAATGATGTAGTTTCTTTAAATACTGAAGCAAAAATTATAAGCACGGCAGATCAGAAAGAATTTATATTTAAACTTGTACTACCAAAAGAAGCAGATATTAAGCAACATAAAGTATCTGTTTTCGCACCAATTAGTATTGCATTATTAGGATATCAAACAGGGGATTTGATAGAATGGGAAATGCCCGATGGAATTAAAGAATTTAAAATATTAGAAGTATATAGATTTTAGAAACTTTTTCCGAAATATAATTTTAAACCAGTGTTCAAATTAAATAAATTGTTAGAACACTGGTTTTTAAATCTTAAAGCTTCCTTCTAGCTTTCTCATTACTAATTAACCCCAACTCTCTACCTGTTTGTCCAGCTACAGATGTGTTTTCTTGAGCTCTTCTAAACAAATAAGGCATTACTGCTTTAATTGGTCCGTAAGGAACGTATTTCGCCACATTATAACCTGCATCAGATAAGTTAAAACTTAAATTATCACTCATTCCTAATAATTGGGCAAAGTATACATGTGGATGATTGTGAGGAAGGTTATGATCGTTTATCAATTCTGTAAGTAATCGTGAACTATCCTCATTATGTGTACCGCAAACAATTCCAATTTGAGTTATATTTTCAATACAGAATCTTAAACTTTCGTTGTAATCTCTATCTGTACTTGCTTTATCTGGCTGTATAGGCGATGGATACCCCATCTCTAAAGCTCGCTTACGTTCCTTTTCCATATAAGCTCCACGTACCATTTTAACACCTAAAATAAAGCCAGATTCTTTAGCAATCAAATAATCAGCTTTTATGTCGGCTAATTTATCATGTCGATACATTTGGTAAGTATTGTAAACAATTAATTTTTTTTTATTAAATTTAATCATCATTTCCAATGCTAATTCATCAATAGTATTTTGTATCCAACTATCTTCAGCATCAATCATTATAGGTACTTTTTTATCAAAAGCAACTGTACAAATTTTTAAGCAACGTGCTTTAACACGTTCAAACTCTTCAATTTCACTTGAATTTAATTCTTGTTTAGCATCTAATTTTTCTAATAAGGCAAATCTTGCAATTCCTGTTAATTTAAAAACAGTAACTGGTACTCTGGGATCTCCATCAGCCCTATTTACTGTTCTAATAATCTCTTCGCACGTAAAATCAAAAACCTCTTCTTCGTCCTCGCCTTCCACTGAATAATCTAAAATAGTGCCTACTTTACCTAAGCTTAGTTGCTGAATAGTGCTTTCACAATCTGCAATGGTTTCACCACCACAAAACTGTTTAAAAATGGTAGCCTTAATTGCGCCTTTAATTGGAAAACCAATGTTTAACAGAAAATTAGTTATTGGTGGACCAATTTGAGTTAAAAAGTTACTGCTAATTATTTTAAACAACCAATAAGCTTGGTTTAAGTCACCATTAGATTTATTACGAAATGCTATTTCTGTATTGTCAAAATTGATTTTTTTTTGGGCAGATTCTTCCATTTGATATTTTAGTTAGTCAGTACATTGCAAAAATATAAATAACAATCGTTGTTAAGGCAAAACACTTTATAAATAATTGTAAATTTGTCGTAATAATGATAAAATTTAAATTAGAAGGCGAGTTTATTCCGCTTATAGCACTCTTAAAAGCAACCTCACTTGTTCAAAGTGGCGGCGAAGCTCAAACTGTAGTAGAAGAAGGTTTGGTAAAAGTGGCAACAGATTATCTGTACAGTAGTGCTATTGATTATAATGGCGGCAAAGGTTTAATTGAGATTTCCCCTGTGGTTGGTGTTATCACCAAACCACTATACTTTAACTGGTTTTACCAACAAATGACTCTTTGTTGTCTTTT
>JBBSRF010000203.1:0-5037 GCA_038243335.1 Sphingobacteriales bacterium | reverse complement strand
TGCTTGGTTTTATCGTAATTACTATTATACTGTATTGGTATTTTTATTTCATCCCACAAAAATGGAAAATCACCTGAATAGTTAAATACAGGCTCCTTAAAAACAAAACTATTTGCTATTAAAACTATCCTTCCATTGTACAAAACTCCATCAACCCATTCGCCCGTTTCCATAATGGTCGTTCTTAAAACACTTATATCCATTACATCACCTTTTATTCCTGCAAGTTGCACCCTATCACCTGTTTTATAAACACTACTAAACATTATCGTTAGCCAACCAGCAAAAGAGATAATAACTTCTTGTAATGCAAAAGCAATACCTGCACCAGCCACGCCTAATGCTATATTAAAATCGCCAAGTTTATCATTATATATAATAATTATTAGAACAATGATGAGAAAATAACCTATAAAAGTTCCTAATTTATTTGCTTTATACCTATTGTCATTGTCATTAATTTTCGATAATAAACTTTTTTGTATAACTCTTTTCAAAAACCATATTACTATTATTGAAACAATAATTATAGTAATCTTTATAAATTCTGGATTATTCAAAAAATCTTGTAAACTATTTATCACTAGCTTGAGTTATGTTTATTATATGATGGTAAATCTTAATGTTTATCTAAATAATGTGCAGGTTTAGCAATGTAAAATACAATATTATATGTTAGAAAAACACTAAATTTTTTAATTTTATAGCCTTAACTTTTTTCTTATTGAATTAAATTAATTTCTCGTTAAAGAAACTCCGTTTTATAAAATTGGGATTATAATCCCGCCATCTTGTAATATTTTAAATAATATAGCTAATAAACACATCCCAAGCGAACCTTAATATTGTTCCGAATACCACAATTAGGAAGAATATTCTAATAAACTTATTGCCTTTAAACAAAGCTAACTTAGCACCAAAAAAAGAACCAATGATATTAAAAATTGCCATCGGAATTGCATACTGATAAAGTACGTAACCATTTGAGGTAAAATAAATTAGTGCTGCTAAATTAGTAGCTATATTTACAATTTTTGCGTGCGCACTTGCGCTTACAAAATCAAAACCTAAAACAGCAATAAATACTAATATCAAAAAAGAACCAGTACCTGGCCCAATTAATCCATCATAAAAACCAATAATTAAACCAAAAAAGCTGGCTAAAAAAACTTGTTTTTTAACGGAATGTGCCTTTTGTTGATGGATACCAAATTGTTTATTAAAGTAAGTATAAATACCAACTAAAATTAATACTACTAAAATGACAGGTTTAATTGCTGCGTTATCAATTTTACTTACTGCAAATGCGCCTAATAAAGAAGTAGAAAATGCTGCAATTACGCAAGCGAATAATATTTTATAATTAAATTTTACTTGTTTTGAATATTTATAAGCAGCAACTGTTGTACCAGCTAGTGATGGAATTTTAACTGTACCTAATATAGTAGCTACAGGGAAATGTGGTAAAATTAACAATGATGCTGGGGTCTGTAATAGACCACCGCCTCCAACAATTGCATCTATAAATCCTGCAGCAAATGCAACAATGCAAAGGAGTATTAATTCTTGAAAAAAACTTGTCATTCTGAGCGTTAGAGAAGAATCTCAATAGAAATATCCTAAATGAGATCCTTCATTTCATTCAGGATGACAACAACTTTATTACATTCTCTCTGGTACATTGATACCCAATATTGCAGTTCCGGCTTTTAAAACATTTGCAGTAACATTACAAATATTTAAACGATGTTGTTTTAACACCATATTTTCTTCTTTTACAATTGGTGGTACTTCGTGATAAAATTTGTTAAATAATTTTGCAACTTCATATAAGTAGTTAGCTAAAAAAGCAGGACTATAGGCCTTAGCAGCATTAGATAATTCTGCAGGATAATTCGATAACAACATAATCATTTCTAATTCTGTGGCAGACAAATCAACTGTTAACAATGAATTGCCAACTGCTAAATTATAATCAGCTTTGTTTAACAAGGATTTAATACGGGCATGTGTATATTGTATGAAAGGACCAGTATTACCCTGAAAATCTATAGATTCTGCCGGATCGAATAGTAAGCGTTTTTTAGGTTCTACTTTTAACAAAAAATATTTTAATGCACCTAAACCTATGTTGTAATACAAATCTTCTTTTTCTTGTTCAGAAAAATCATTTATTTTCCCTAAAGCTTCCGTTTTTTGTTTAGCAGTTTCAATCATTTCTGCCACTAAATCATCGGCATCAACCACAGTTCCCTCTCTACTTTTCATTTTTCCGCTAGGTAAATCTACCATCCCATAACTCAAATGATGTAATCCTTTAGCCCAGCTTTTACCTAATTTCTCTAAAATTAAAAACAATACCTTAAAGTGATAATCTTGTTCGTTACCAACTACATAAATTGATTGATCCATTTTAAAATCATCGTATTTCATTTGTGCAGTACCTAAATCTTGCGTAATGTAAACTGAAGTTCCATCTGCTCGCAAAACCAATTTTTGATCTAATCCATCTGCTGTCAAATCAATCCAAACAGAGCCATCTTCCTTTTTAAAGAAGACTCCTTTTTTTAATCCTTCATCAACCGTATCTTTTCCTAATAAATAGGTATTGCTTTCATAGTAATATTTATCAAAATCTACACCTAAGTTTTTATAGCTCACTTCAAAACCATCGTAAACCCAACCATTCATCTTTTTCCAAAGAGATATAACTGCTTCATCCCCTGCTTCCCAAGCTAATAACATTGCTTGCGCTGCTTTAATTAATGGTGAATTCTTTTTTGCTTCGTCTTCAGTTTGACCTTGTGCTATTAAAGTTTCGATTTCCTTTTTATATTCTTTATCGAAAATCACATAGTACTTGCCCACTAAATGATCACCTTTTAAGCCAGAACTTTCTGGTGTTTCACCATTACCCCACTTCTGCCAAGCTAACATCGATTTACAGATATGAATACCTCTGTCATTTACTAAGTTTACTTTAAAAACCTCGTAACCATCAGCTTTTAATAATTCAGCAACAGCATAACCTAATAAATTATTACGAACATGCCCTAAGTGCAAAGGTTTATTCGTGTTAGGCGATGAATATTCTACCATTACCTTTTGACCATTTGATTTAATTTTACCAAAATCAGCTGCTAATAAATCATTATTAAATAAGTTTAACCAATAACTATCAGCAATGCTCAAATTTAAAAAGCCTTTAACTACATTAAAAGCTATTACTTCTTTAACATTTTCAACTAAATACTCGCCAATGGAGTTTGCAGTTTCTTCCGGAGATTTCTTAGATATTTTAGTAATTGGAAAAACTACTATCGTAACCTGACCTTCAAATTCTTTACGAGTTTCTTGTATATTGATTACACTTTCAGCAACCTCTTCGTTGTAAATTTGTTTAATTGCATTAAGTGTTGCAGTAATTATAAAATTCATGCGGTAAAATTAATTAAATTTTTAGAGATGATTCTACAACTTCATTTTTTTAAATAGCTTTGTGTATTGATAAAAATATAAATAAGTTCATATTAACTAGTTCAGCATTATATAACAACTGAACAAATGATGACAATGAACTAATGAACCGATAAATAATGCAAACTACCAACCACATTTTAATGATCCGTCCTGTTAATTTTATGTTCAATGAACAAACTGCAGGTAATAATAAATTTCAACAAGCTAGTGAACAAAGCGAACTACAACAACAAGCTTTAAATGAATTTGATGGGTTTGTAAAAATGCTACGTACTAATGGAATTGATGTAACGGTAATTGATGATACTTTAGAACCGTCTACACCTGATTCAATTTTCCCAAACAATTGGATTTCTTTTCATGATGATGGCTCAGTTTTTCTTTACCCAATGTTTTCAGAAAACAGACGTTGGGAACGTAGACAATATATTATTGATAAAATTGGCGAGAAATTTGAAGTTAATCATTTAACAGATTTAAACTTTTTTGAGCAACAGGTAGCATTTTTAGAAGGCACTGGCAGTATGGTTTTAGATCGTGAAAACAAGATTGCTTATGCTTGTTTAAGTATACGGACCGACCAAAGTGTGCTAGACAATTTCTGTATGTTATCTGGCTATGAATCAGTTTCTTTTCAAGCTATTGACGAAACTCGTTTCCCGATTTACCATACCAATGTGATGATGTGTATAGGCGATCAATTTGCAGTAATTTGTTTGGATTCAATTTCAAATTTAACTGAGAAAGAAAATGTTATTGATAGTTTAATTAATACCGGCAAAGAAGTTATAGCAATTGATTTTAACCAAATGAATCATTTTGCTGGTAACATGTTGCAAGTTAAAAATGATCAAAACGAGAGTTTATTGGTAATGTCTGAGCAGGCTTTTAAAGCATTAAATGAGAAACAAATTAATACTTTAGAAAAGTATGCTAAAATTATTCATTCCCCATTATATATGATTGAACAAAATGGTGGTGGTAGTGCAAGGTGTATGTTAGCAGAGGTTCACTTACCAGTAAAATAGATTTTAACGTCATTTCGAAATGAGCTTTTCTCAATTGAGAAATCTCTACGTTTTTATAGCACTGGATTAAGTTTTTATAAAAGAAATATCCTTTAACTGACTTAGCAGATATCTCCTCGTTCCTCGTTCGATATGACGGCAAAATGTTAAGGACTGTGCTTGCAATTAAAACCTCTGTACCTGAATTCAAGAACCAAAACACAAATTAATTTAGTACTTTCACCAGAAATATCATATTTATATGTCTTTACAACAACAACTCCTAACTCGTTCTGGTCATAAATGCGAATTATGCAATGCTGATAACAATTTATCAGTTTATGAAGTACCTCCAACAGATAATGCAAATGCCGACAACATTATCATGGTATGTAAGACTTGTTTAGACCAAATTGAAAAAACTGAACAAATTAACCCAGAGCATTGGAAGGTTTTAACAGAAACGATGTGGAGTGAATTTGCACCGGTGCAAGTTGTAGCATGGAGAATGTTAAGTAGATTAAGAAATGAAGGTTGGGCAGCAGATAGT
>JBBSRF010000202.1:0-5055 GCA_038243335.1 Sphingobacteriales bacterium | reverse complement strand
GAGAGGCTCGAAGCCATTGAGCGCGACGGCGGCGACACCCAGAAATGGATTGAAAAAGCTAAAGCTAATTAAAAAGAAAAACATGAAAAATAAACTCATTATTGCATTAACCATTCCACTTTGTTTTATTACAGCTTTGGTTTCAGCTTGTCCAGCATGCGAAAAACAGCAGCCTAAATTATTAAAAGGTATTACACACGGAACAGGTCCAGATGGGAATATTGATTATGCAATCATTACTATTGCAGTAATAATTGTCCTCTTTACCTTATTTTACTCTGTTAAATTCCTTTTTAAACCGGGTGAAAAAGCACAAAACCATATTAAACAAATCATATTTAATATAGACTAAAATGGAAGAGCATAGCAAAATCTATATCTTTATTGATGAAGAAATACAGCCAATCGCAGAATTAGTTGCTCCGGTTAATTTTGAATTGGATACCACTAAGTTAGTAGATGGTAAGCATACGCTAAAAATAGTTAGTAAAGATCCTACTGGAAAAGAGGGGATACGACTAGTTCCTTTTGAAGTTAGAAATGGTCCAGCTATTGCAATTGAAGGTATCAAAGAAAATGATGTAATTGATGGTGTAGTACCAATTATGGTTAACGCATATGGAAAGGGTAATTCTAAAAACTTTATAATTGTTGGTAGTGAAACTCCTCAAAGTATACCGTTTTGGATTTTTGTATTGTTAATTCTATTTGTTGCCTGGGCTGCTTATTATCAATTTACATCTTCTTCAATTGAGCTTTATACCAAGTAATTAAAGTCTTTATTATATTAATAAATTTAGTTTGAGTGGCTTTATAATTAATAATTGTAATTTTTTAGCTTAAATTATATTCTACAAATTCATTTTATTATGTAAATCAATATAATACTATATTTTAACTATTTAGTTAGTTGATAATGAAACCTTTATTGAATTTCTTGTAATACATGTAAAATAATTATATTTTTCTATTTATAATTATAATCTAATTTTATTTACTTCGCTTCGAAATTTAGCGGGCTTTTTTTGTAAATTTGAAATTTAAAATGCTATTTTGAGCATTAAACAAAATCTATTACAGTATTTTAGGTTTAGTTAATTACATTTATCATTAATTGCCAATTAGAAATGAAAAAATATTTCGGAATTTTAGCTTTATCTGCATTATTTGCTTGTAACAGCAATACAAATCAAACTGAAAATACTAAAGATACTTTAAGTGTTAAAACTGATACTTTGGCTGTATCAGAAATTAATTTTAAGGATGCAAAAGTTCAGGGAATTTACAATTCCTACATTGAATTAAAAGATGCATTGGTCTCTTCCAATTATGACCAAACTAAAGCAACTTCTAAGTCTCTAGAAGCTCAATTAAAGGTTTACAAAGGTTGTGAAAATACAGCTGTAATTGTTAAGAATATAGAGAATGCACAGAATATAGCCGCTCAGCGTAAAGATTTTACTGCTTTAAATACAGACTTAATTGCACTATTTAAAAATGTTGAACTTACTACAGGTACTATATTTGTTCAACATTGTCCAATGGCGAATAAAGGTAATGGTGGTGATTGGTTGTCTTCAGTTAAAAAAATTCAAAATCCTTACTATGGTGATGAAATGATGGAGTGTGGTGCTGTAGTAGAAGAAATTAAAACTAAATAAATATTTATGTAAGATAATTTAACTTAATCTTAAATTAGAAATCGTAAAATTAAATATAGATTAACTATTTTTGTTATTTATAAAACTATAATATATGTCAGATATTGCAGAAATCAAGATAGACGGTAAAACTTATGAATTTCCAGTAATTACTGGTACTGAGGGAGAGAAAGCTATCGATATTTCAAAATTAAGAGATCTAACGGGTCACATTACTTTAGATTTAGGTTATAAAAATACAGGGTCCACTAAAAGCGCAATTACTTTTCTAGATGGAGAATTAGGTATTTTAAAATATAGAGGTTATGATATTGAGCAATTGGCAGGAAAATCTACTTTTCTTGAAGTTGTATATTTATTAATATATGGTTCTTTGCCTACTCAAGTTGAATTAAAAGATTTCCAAAGCCAAATTAGCCGTCATACACTAATTCATGAAGACATGAAGAAATTTTTAGATGGTTATCCTTCTAAATCTCATCCAATGGCGCAACTTGCTTCATTAGTTTGTTCTTTATCAACTTTTTATCCTGAATCTTTAAATGCAACTTCTTCAAAAGAAGAAATGGATTTAACGATGATTAAATTATTGGCTAAGTTTCCAACAATTGTTTCATTCATTTATAAAAAATCTTTAGGTCATCCTTTAATTTATCCTAAAAACAAATACGATTACGTTACAAATTTCATGAATATGATTTTTGGACAACGTACCGAGGAAGTAAAAATTGATCCTGTTGTAGTTAGTGCAATGAATACTTTACTTATTCTTCATGCAGATCACGAACAAAATTGTTCGGCTTCTACTGTTAGAATGGTAGGTTCTGCAGATTGCAACTTATATGCTTCGATTTCTGCTGGTATTTCTGCGCTATGGGGCCCACTACATGGTGGAGCAAATCAAGCTGTAATAGAGATGTTAGAATTGATTAAAGCTGATGGTGGAGATACTGAAAAGTGGATTAATAAAGCGAAAGATAAAAATGATCCATTCCGTATGATGGGATTTGGGCATCGTGTTTATAAAAACTTTGATCCAAGAGCAAAAATTATTAAAAAAGCTTGTGATGATATTTTAGAAAAATTGGGTATTAATGATCCAGTTTTAGCTATAGCTAAGAAATTGGAGGAAGCAGCATTAAATGATCCTTACTTTATTGATCGTAAATTATATCCAAACGTAGATTTCTACTCTGGTATTATCTACAGAGCATTAGGTTTCCCAACTGATATGTTTACTGTATTGTTTGCTTTGGGCCGCTTACCAGGATGGATTGCACAATGGAAAGAAATGCATGAAAATAAAGAACCGATTGGTCGTCCGCGTCAGGTTTACGTTGGTGATGTAAATATGGAATTTGTCCCTCTCGACAAAAGATAAAACTAATTAAAAAGGAAGAGCCCAGTAGAAATACTGGGCTCTTTACTTATAAAGTATTGTTTTTAATTTAATGGTTTAGGTAGAGTTGGGTTTTTCCCTCTTTTTGAATTCCTATGGTATTTTTTACCTTTCTTACCTTTTCTATCTTTCATTTTAATTCTCATCTCGCTACGAGATTCGTCTAATGTTTTTTTCTGATTAGCAGTTAGAACAGCATCTACTTTATTTTTATTTGCTTTCATGAAAGTTTTACGTTCTTCCATTTTATTTTTCATTGCAATTTGATCATTTCTTCGCCACTCATCATTTTTTTTGATACGCTCTAGCTCTATCTGTTTAATTTTAGATTTTTGATCTGAATTTAAGTTCAATTTTTGTTGCCATGAATTAGCAATCTTTTCAGCTCTAACTTCAGGGGTTGATTCTTCTCTTCCGTTTTGTCTGCCTGGTTTTTGGGCATAGCTAGCAGTAAATCCTATTACTACAAAAGCTAAAGTGTAAAGTAATTTTTTCATGTGTTTTACTAATTGGTTATTTAGTAGGATAGATGAAAAAACTAAATATTAGTTTAATAGCTTATTGTTAAAGTATGTTAATTTTTATTTAACTGGGATATAGATTTCTGCATTTGGGCCATCATACTAGATAAAGTTTCTATTGTTGGTTCTGCTGTAGCTTCTGGTAAAGTGGTAGAAATATATGCCTTAGCTCTCCAAATTTCTAAAATATCATCAGCAGCAACAGAATATGGATCATAAACAGTATTGTCTGAAATTAGTTTAAGTTCTTTATTCTCTTTAAAACGATTGCCAGCTCTCTTATAAACTACACCTTCATTTTTACTAATGATAACATAGGTTTCTCCAGTTTTAACGTCATTCCAGTTGTCCATATATTCCCCAATGATAATACTTCCAGGATGTATTGGTAACATAGAATCTCCCATTATTTCAAATGCTCTAAAAGTTCCTTGTCTTAAAACTGGTAATGGAAGTTGAAATTTTGGTAAATCTTTAACGTATTGTGGGTCTGAAAATCCATTTAAATAGCCAGCACTTGCTTTTATAGGAACTAATTCTATATTTTCATTGTCGTTTTGATCTACAGAAATACTTAATACTCTTAAATTAGAGCCTTGACTTTTTGGTTTCGGCTTCCAATTGTCATTAATAGTTTCATTGATAAATTCATCAATAGTTAAGTCAAAATATTCTGCTATTTTTTTTAGCAAATCATACTTAGGCTCTGCTCTATCTTCTTCATATGCGCCAATTAGTGAACGCTTAATTTCCATAGCATCAGCAAATTGTTGTTGTGTATGGCCTTTTTTCTTTCTTAAGTATTTAAGGTTACCTGAAATGTTTGACATAAAAAATAATTTTAAAATAAATTTGTTTTTACTAAAATTGTTAGTATTATTGTGCCAATAAAGTTAGTAATTATATTTAAAGAGACAAACATTTATCTAATTAATTTAGTTTTTATCATTTAATCCAATAAGTCATGAGAAAATTTGTTTACATCGTAACCGACAGAAATCGCACAAGTTTACACGTAGGAATGAGTGCCGACCTAATTAAGACACTTGATTTTTATAAACAGATGCCAAACTTATTTTTTGATAGCGCACAACAATTGACTCGTTTAGTCTATTTCGAAGAGTTTAAAACCGAAACTCAGGCATTGAGCCGGTTTAAATTAATTAGTCGTTTTACTAGATTGCAGAAAGAGAGAACTGTTCGCTCATGTAATCCAGACTGGATAGATTTAACAATTGGTTTAGACTTTGAAAATATAATGACACACCAAAAGTTAAAAACTCAGGTTGTATTACCTTTAATTTTATCTTAAAAAATTGGTTATATAAAAAAAGCGCTCTGAAATTAATCAAGACGCTTTTTTTATGATTTACATTATCTTACCAACCTGGTGCAAATGTTAAACCAAATACACCCGCTTTAATATTTTTACGTTGAAAAGGGAAGGCGTAGTAAGGTTCTATAATAAATGCAT
>JBBSRF010000201.1:0-5127 GCA_038243335.1 Sphingobacteriales bacterium | reverse complement strand
CTTTATCACCTGTTTTAGTATATATTTTCATTCTGAGATGTGAGTTTTGAGATGTGAGACATGAAATATGAAAGTAAGCTCAAACCCAATGTCTTAAATCTATTATGTAATTAAGCTATGGTTTCAAAATCATCACCTTTTTCTTCTAAATGAGTTAAACGTGGTGAAACTGTTTTTACGTCTGTATTAATATAATCTTTTTCAATTAAACCATCACGCATACGTACAATTCTATGTGCATGTTGTGCAATATCTTCTTCGTGCGTTACTAAGATAATTGTATTTCCTTTACTATGTATTTCTTCTAACAAACCCATAATCTCTATAGATGTTTTTGTATCTAGATTACCTGTTGGCTCATCAGCCAATATAATTGAAGGATTGTTTATTAAAGCTCTAGCAACAGCTACACGTTGGCGCTGTCCACCAGAAAGCTCATTTGGCTTATGGGTAATTCGATTGCCTAAACCTACGTTTTCTAAAGCTTTAGTAGCTCGTTCATCACGTTCTCTTTTACTTGCGCCCGCATAAATTAATGGTAACGCAACATTGTCTAAAGATGTAGATCTAGGTAATAAGTTAAATGTTTGAAATACGAAGCCGATTTCAGTATTACGCACTTCTGCTAACTCATTATCAGTCATGTGACTTACATTAGTACCGTTTAAGATATAATCACCTTTGGTTGGTGTATCTAAACAGCCCAAAATATTCATTAATGTAGACTTACCAGAACCAGAAGGCCCCATCAATGCTACAAATTCACCTTTGTTAATATTTAATGTTACTGACTTTAAAGCGTGAATAACTTCTGAACCAATAACGTATTTACGACCTATATCTTTAATGGTAATGAGTGCTTTGTCCATTTTTTTTCTTTTTTAGACCAACCTTAACCACTAAATGTTACAGATAGTCTTTATTTTAATAAACTGATTAAATTAATTGTTATGCTTTTTTAGTTTCAATTATTTTTGGCACAAAGAAAAAATCTTCATTATGAATAGCAGAATTTTTTAATCCATCTGCCACGCTAATTTCTTGTTTTACTACATCTTCCCTCCATACATTAGCGTGTTCATTCATGTAAACAAGAGGTTTCACATGAGTTGTGTCTAACTCATTTAACTTCTCCATAAAGTTTAAAATTTTGTTAATCTATAAAATAAACGACTCTACCTCTTCTTCTTTTATTTCAATTCTTGCTAAATCTGCAACTTTATAAATAGTTTTTTTATCTATTATCATTTTTATAACTTGCTATTAATCTTTTTGAAAACATTTTCTTTTAATTCTTCAGCATTTTCTAGCGCTAATATAGCTGTTGGTATTGGTTTATGAATATAAATATTTCCAACACCTGGTCTTGTACCATATTTGAAACCACTATCCCACATTATTTCCCAAATATCTTGAATGCTTACTGGCACAATTGGTATTTTGTACTCAATTGCTAATCTAAATGGACCATTTTTAAATTCATGCAAAGCGGGAGGATATAACTCGTCTATTCTTCCCTCTGGAAAAATGATCAAACTCATTCCTTTATC
The DNA here is from genome assembly GCA_038243335.1 of Sphingobacteriales bacterium. Lineage (GTDB taxonomy): Bacteria > Bacteroidota > Bacteroidia > Sphingobacteriales > Sphingobacteriaceae > Pedobacter. Next base: position 3,577 of record JBBSRF010000201.1, on the reverse strand, counting down.
TAAGTTTTCTCCGGCTTTTTTAAACGCTCTAAATGCAGAAATCTTACTATCTCTAGATACAGCTACATCAATTGTTCTGAAGAAAAGACCTAATACTGGATTTTTCAACAGTTCTTCTTTCCCCATAAAATGAAATCTTCCTTTAGCTAATAAACAAAATAGCACAATGTCTAAATTTGAAGTATGATTAGCGCAAAAAATATAGGTTTGTTTTTGTAATGCTTCCTCAAAATTAAAATTAAAAAATACACCTGAAAAAAATGTAGATAGGAAAGCGTGTGATGCCCTCATTCTATTTAAAATCAAATATCTTGATGGCTTACGAGTTCCCCAATAATATAGTGGCCAAAATAGTGTAGAGAAAAATAAAATCCAAAATGTAAAATAAAAGAAATGTATTTTTCTTAGTAGTTTAATCATTCGTGTAAAAATAGTGTTTTATAAGCAAAGGATATATAGTTAAAGGTTGATCATGAAAATTATGAGGTAAAAAGGCGATAATATGATAATAGAAGATAAATTGTAATAAAGAATGTAATCACCCGGGATGCTAAAAGCATAAAGATTAAACCATAAGGATTAAAGCTAATTTCAGCTTACAATAATAAAAACTAAATATTTAAATCTCATTTATATGTTTTTTCTTAATTTCGGGCCATGAGTAAAGAAACAGTTGTAAGTGGGATACGTTCTACAGGAAAATTACACATAGGAAACTACTATGGTGCAGTTAAAAACTTTGTACAGATGCAGCATGATTATAATTGCTATTTTTTTATTGCTGATTTACATTCATTAACTACACATCCAACACCGGCAGATTTACATGGAAATGTAAAACATGTTTTGGTAGAATACTTAGCTTGTGGTATAGACCCAGAAGAAACAACTATTTATATTCAGTCTGATGTTCCTGAAATTGCAGAATTATATCTTTACTTGAACATGAATGCCTACATGGGCGAACTAGAAAGAAGTGCTTCATTTAAAGATAAAGTTCGTGGTAATCCTGACAATGTAAATGCTGGTTTATTAACTTATCCAGTTTTAATGGCTGCAGATATTTTAATCCATAAAGCAACTAAGGTACCAGTTGGTAAAGACCAAGAACAGCATTTAGAGATGGCTCGTACTTTTGGTAATCGTTTCAATAGATTATACAATAAAGAATATTTTCCAGAACCGTACGCTTTTAGCTATACAAATAGTTTGGTAAAAGTTCCAGGGTTAGATGGAAAAGGTAAAATGGGAAAATCTGAAGGTGAGCATAATGCTATATTTTTATCAGATAGCCCAGAAATTATCCGTAAAAAAGTGAGTAGGGCTGTTTCAGATAGTGGACCAACTACAGAATATCAAGAAAAACCAGAAGCCATTCAGAACTTATTCGATTTAATGAAAATAGTCTCATCTGAAGATACCTTATCACATTTTAATGAGCAGTATAATAAAATGAACATTCGTTATGGCGATTTTAAAAAGCAATTAGCAGAAGATATGATTATAAATACTGCCCCTATGAGAGATCGTATCAACGAAATTGCTGCCGACACTGCTTTTCTACGTCAAGTAGCTAAACATGGCGCTTTAAAAGCAAGAGAAAGCGCACAAAAAACCATTAAAGAAGTAAGAGAATTAATTGGGTTTAAAAGTTTTTAATTGATAGATTTGAGAAGTGAGGCGTTAGATTTGAGACAATTAATCTAAAACCCATATCTCACACCTCATATCTAGATATAATATGCACATAGCAATAGTTGGAAACATAGGCGCTGGTAAAACTACCTTAACAGAATTACTAGCAAAAAATTACGGATGGGAAGCTTTGTATGAAGCAGTAGATAATAATCCCTATTTGGAAGATTTTTACAGTGATATGAAACGCTGGAGTTTTAATCTTCAGATTTACTTTTTAAATAGTCGTTTTCAACAAATTGTAGAGATTGAAAACAATAAAAGAAATGTAATACAAGATAGAACGATATACGAGGATGCGCACATTTTCGCAGAAAATTTGCATGATATGGGATTAATGACATCTAGAGATCATGATAATTACCAAGCAATTTTCAGCAATATCACATCATTTATTAAACCTCCAGATTTATTGGTTTATTTAAGAGCATCAGTACCGACTCTTGTAAATAATATTCAAAGACGTGGGCGTGAGTATGAAGCGAGTATTCGTATTGATTATTTATCTAAGTTGAATGAAAAATACGAAGCATGGATTAAAGGTTATGATTTAGGTAAATTGTTAATTTTAGATAAAGACAAACTAGATTTTACCAATAATCCTGAAGACCTAGGTATAGTAATCCAATCTATTGAAGCAGAGATTAATGGTCTATTTTAAATAATTTGCCTAAATGAGCATTCTTAATAAAATTAAGCAATATCTATCCGGCGAAAACATCAATAAAGATTTCGAGCATGAAAAGCCAGAAAATTGGATTTGGGGCATAATTTATTATAATAAAAAAGATTATCGATTTCTAGTTCCTAAAAGAATCCCAATCTTTGGTTGGACTTTTAATTTTGCACATCCAATTACATTTATTATTTTAATATTGATAGTATTAGTCATTGTTTATCAAATCATTTATAAGTAGATGAAAATTATTGGCATCATTCCTTCTCGTTATGCATCTACACGCTTTCCTGCAAAGCCATTAGCAGATATTGGTGGAAAAACCATGATTCAGAGGGTTTATGAGCAAGCTTTAAAATGCAACCTAGCTAAAGTTGTAGTTGCAACAGATGATGATAGAATCGCCACTGAAGTTACTAGATTTAGAGGCGAATTTGTAATGACTAGTACTTTGCATCATAGTGGTACAGATCGTTGTGCAGAGGTTATAAAAGAACTACCTGATTACGATGTGGTCATTAACATACAAGGTGATGAGCCGTTTATAGACCCCAAACAAGTTTCGTTAATTGCAGATTGCTTTTTAGATAAAAATGTACAACTAGCAACATTGATTAAAGAAATTCATGCGAAAGAGGAATTATTTAATGTTAATATTCCTAAAGTTGTTATCAACTCAAAACAACAAGCCATTTATTTTAGTCGCCATCCTATTCCTTTTATAAGAGGGGAAGAGAATAATGTAGATTGGTTAAAAAAGCATCAATTTTACAAACATATAGGCATTTACGGTTATCAAACTAAAACACTTTTAGCGCTCACTAAATTGTCACCATCTTCTTTAGAATTAGCAGAAAATTTAGAGCAATTGAGGTGGATTGAAAATGGCTATCAAATTCAAACAAAAATAACTGATATCGAAACAATTGCAATTGATACACCAGAGGATTTAAAAAAAATCGTATTTTAATCTTAATGCTATGAAATATACCTCTCTCCTATTTTTAGGTTTAACTTCAATTTTTGTTGCTTGTCAATCAAATAAAAAAGTTGAAGCAATAAAAGAAAACACAAAACTTTATGTATTTTCAGATTCTGTTAAAACAGATACATTTAAAATCGATTTAATTGGTGATAAATCTGATAATATGAATTTAGTTTTTACGATTACAAATTTTGATGGTTTACAAATCTATAAAGAACAAG
>JBBSRF010000200.1:0-5150 GCA_038243335.1 Sphingobacteriales bacterium | reverse complement strand
ATAAAGCCAAATCATGATGACAATTAATGTGCCGATAGAACCATAAATTTTATTGTATGAACCAAAATGATTAATGTAAAATGAAAATCCCCATATGGTTAAAAAGGCCAAAATTGTTGCTAACCAAGAACCTGCGCTAAAAAATTTCCATTTTTTTGAGTGAGCTGGGCCATAACGATAGAGTACAGAAACAGTTATAAAATATAAAACGCCTAATAAAGTCCATCTAATTAGCTGAATAGCGAATAGGGTAACTCCACCTTTATAATGTAATTCTTGTTGTAAATAATTTAACAATATTTCGCCAACCGCCATCGCTGCTATGCATATAATAACAGATAAAGCTAAAATAAACGTTAAAACCAAAGCAACTATTCTTTGTTTAAGCCAAGTTCTAGTTTCAACTATTAATGACGATTTATTGAAAGCAATCATCAATTTATGAACGCCATTTGTAGAGAAAAATATAGATAATAGAAAACCAATTGATAATAAACTTCCATTTTGAATGTTTACAATTTCATTAATTGTCGTTTCAAAAGCTAAATAGGCAGTATTAGGCAGAATTAATGCCAATAAAGACATTAACTGTTCTTGAAATCCTATTCTTTTAGGAATGTATGGGATTAGCGTGAATAAGAAAATAATAGCAGGAAATATTGCCAACATAAAACTGTAGGCTAATGAGGATGCTTTATTTACCAGTGTTTCTTTACCAATTTCTTTGAAAAAGAAAGTAGAGACAGTATAGAGAGGTAATGGACTAAAAACGGGCAATACACAAACTTTTGTCCATGCAATAAACATTTGATAAAATCTAAATTTTAGTAATTGTTGATGTACCCAATTCATTTATTTAAAATATTGACGAACTTGTTTCATGAAATTTTCAGGAGGTTGGCATGGTCTACGGGTTTGCTTATTAACAAATACTAGCATTGTTTTTCCTGTATTTATTAATTCGTTTGTATCGTTGTAAATTTCATAGGCTACAGTTAGTCTTACAGTTGGTAACTCCTTTACAATACATTTTATAGTAAGTGTTTGGTTATATAAAGCAGGTTTTAAAAATTTACTCTGAAACTCTAATATTGGCAACATCACACCTTCCGCTTCCATTTGCTCATAACTCATGCCTGAGCAAGCTTGAAAACACTCTGTTCTTGCCAATTCATAATATTGTGCATAGTTACTATGGTGAACTACGCCCATTTGGTCAGTTTCTACGTACCTTACTTTTACTTTACTTTCGTATTCAAACATTATTTATAAATATTGCGCTTATTTAAAGCATCTCTATATTTTTTTGCATTGTTATTATGCTCTTGTACCGTTTCTGCAAAATTGTGGTATCCGGAAAAATCTTCTTTTGCACACATATAAATAAAATTATTTTGTTCTCTGTTTAAAACAGCATCAATTGCATTGATGCTGGGCATCATAATTGGTCCAGGAGGTAAGCCTGTATATTTATAAGTATTGTATTTAGAATTTACAGCTAATAATGAATTGGTAACGCGTTTTACTGTAAAATCATCATTAGCAAAAATTACCGTTGGATCTGCTTGTAATAAAATACCGCGATTTAAACGGTTTAAATAAAGACCAGCAATAGTTGGCATTTCTTTGTCGTATAATGCCTCTGAATCTACAATAGATGCTAAGATAGAAACCTGAATAGGAGTAAGGTTGAGCGCTGCAGCTTTTTGTTTACGTTCAGCATTCCAAAACTTATCGTATTGCTTAAACATTTTCTCGAAGAACTCTATAGGGCTAGTGTTCCAATACATTTCATAAGTATTAGGAATAAACATGGTATAAACATTATCAGTATTGAAACCATTTTTTTCTACTAAGGCAGCAGAATCTAACAGGCTAATAAATGCTAACGAATCAGCCTCCATATTTTTAGCTAAGTAAGCTGCAAAATTTTCTTTCTTTCTAATATTTTGAAATTTTAAGCTTACCGCATCTTGGTTGCCAGATTTTAGTTTGTTTATTAAAGCTCTATTACTCATTCCTGATTTTACAGCATATCTTCCAGGTTTTAAGGTACTTGATAAATTCATTTTATCTGCAGCACTTTTAAAAGTATTCAAATCTTTTAAAGTTTCTTTGCTTTCTAAGCCCTGTATAAAATCGTCATACGTTTCGCCAGTTTTAACGTAAATGTATTTTTGTACACCAGTTATATTTGGTGCTAAATATGTTTTGTACAAGTTTAAACCAAAATATCCGCAAATTATTAAAATCAATAACAGTGCAATTAGGATAATTTTTATGCTTTTTTGTGTTTTTTTAGGTTGTGCTTCAGTCATTTTAGGCTAATTTTTTGGTTTGTTAGATAGAATTAAATTCACGGCTGAGCCAATTTTAACTTTAACTACGGTGTCTGCTGTTAAAGGGAATTGACCAATCACAACAGCATTTGCAGAATCTGTGATTATACCTTCGTAGTATATTTTTCCGACGTTTAGCATAGAACCTCTTAAGGAGAATCTAGCCTCATCAAGAGGGAAACCCATCACGTTTGGTAATTCTACGTCTTCATTTCCTCTACCATCACCCAATGTTAAATTAATTATACTACCAGTGGGTAAAAGTTCTCCAGTTTTAATTGTTTGGCCTCCAAAAAAAGTTTCCAATACAACATCTCTGGCTACATCTGGTTTATAAGTGGTGTCTCCTATTTTTAAACGATAACTTTCTAAAATTGATCTGGCTTCTCTAAAAGATTTATTCTCAATATCAGGAAATTTTACATTAGGAGCTTGTGCAGTATTAATTGTTAAATATATAGTTCTATTGTCCTTTACAAAAGTATTTGCTTCTGGATCTTGATCGGTAACAATACCCGGCGTTTTATCCATTATGTAAACCGAATCTATTTCATAACGCAATCCTAATTCATCTAACTGACTAATCGCTTGTGTTAATGATAGACCTTTAAGTTCCGGAACATTTAAACCTTGTCCATGTTTGGTGTAATAACGTAAGCTGAAAAATGCAATCATTAAAAGCGTTACAACTGTACAAATGGCTGCAATTAGATTGTTTCGAAAAGATCTGGTTTTAAGATAATCAATAAATTTGCTCATGTATTTTTCTTTAGCATTGATGATGAGAAGCCAAATTTAACTTAAATAAATATTTTATCTCAATTAAAATTAAATCTGCGTGAACTTATTTATATTTTTGATTTTTAAATTCTAAAATTGATGAAAAAAATTATTGCATTATTAACTGGCGGTACAACAGGAGAGTGGGTGGTTTCTGTAAAAAGTGCTGCAACTATAGCTCAAAATTTAGATACAACTAAGTTTGATGTGTATAAAATAATGCTTACAGAAAATGGTTGGTTTTATGAACCTGCTGATTCTGTTAAAATTGACATTGATAAGAATGATTTTTCGCTTACTTTAAGTGGTAAAAAAATAAAATTTGATGGTGTTTTTATCGCTATTCACGGTTCACCGGGCGAGGATGGAAAACTGCAAGGTTATTTTGACATGATTGGTGTTCCTTATACTACTTGTAGCGCATTAACATCGGCAATTACCATGAATAAAGGTTATACTAAAGCCATTGTTGATGGAATTGATAATTTACACGTTGCTAAATCTATCCAAATATTTAAAAATTCTGCTTACAGCACAGCTGATATTTCAGAAGATTTAAAACTACCTTATTTTGTAAAACCTAACAATGGTGGTAGCAGTATTGGCATGAGTAAAGTAAAACATACTGACAATTTACAAAGTGCCTTAGACAAAGCATTTAAAGAAGATAATCAGGTTTTAATAGAAGAGTTTGTAGAGGGAAGAGAGTTTTCTATTGGAGTTTTTAAATCGAAAGGAAAAATTATCGTTTTACCTACAACAGAAGTAATTCCTGCTAATGAGTTTTTTGATTTTGAAGCTAAATATACACCAGGTGCTACTCAAGAAATCACACCTGGTAACATGTCTAAAGAAGAAAAGAGTAGGGTAGAGCATATCGTTAGTGATGTTTATGAAAAACTAAACTGCAATGGTATTGTAAGGATTGATTATTTTTTAGAACATGAAACCGGCAATTTTTACTTCATAGAGATCAATACTATACCTGGGCAAACAGCAACCAGTTTTATTCCACAACAAGTAGCTGCCATGGGCATGGAATTAAAAGAATTTTATTCTCTAGTTATAGAAGAAACTATTTAAAATTAATGATTTAATAGTTATCTAAATTACAGGAGTTTTATGCTTTGTAACAAAAGCTAAATAGTTTTATCAAAATAAAAATACAACTTGATGAATCTAACCCTTACCAATATTAATAAAATATACGGCAATAACACTGTATTAGTATTTGATAAATGGGAGATTGCTAATGGTGTTTATTGGTTAAAGGGAGGTAATGGTACTGGCAAAACTACTTTATTTAGAATTATTTCTGGCCAAACTCCTTTTATAGGAGAAGTGTTTTTAAATGGAATTAACCTCAAGAAAAACCCTATTAGTTTTAGAGAAAAAATTAGCTATGCCGAAGCAGAACCTCAGTATCCATTATTTGTTACTGGAAAAGAAATACTAAATTTTTACAAAGAAGTTAGGAATGCTAATCAAGTTGAAGTTGATGAGCTTTCTGATTTATTTGATATGACTAATTTTTTAGCGCAAAAGGTTGGTGGGTATTCAAGCGGAATGCTCAAAAAGTTATCTTTAATCTGTGCCTTAATCGGCAATGTTGAGCTTTATGTTTTAGATGAACCGCTAATTACCATAGATAAAGAATCTGCTGATAAACTTTACGCTTTAATTTCAGTGAAAGTTAAAAATGGCAAAAGCTTTCTAATTTCATCTCATCAAGATATTGATGAGATGAAAATTTCTGTAGATAGTTTTTTTAAGATAGAAGACAAGAAAATTGTAAGATGCTAAATTTGCTAATTAGAACTTTAGGATTAACTTTTTATAAACAACATACTGGATTATTTGTAGTTGTTTTCTATCTTCTTTTTGGAATGATACAAGGCTATGAACTTATTAATTTTCATGTTGCTTTGTTGATTGCAATTTGTTCATCCCCAATTAATTTACTAATTCTGTTTTTATTTTGGATTTTATATAGTTTAAAATGTGTTCACTTTGTGCAACAGAGATTAGACT
>JBBSRF010000199.1:0-5165 GCA_038243335.1 Sphingobacteriales bacterium | reverse complement strand
TCTTTGTTAAACAAATCTTTTTAATTTTTGTTATCACATTGCTAAATGGACTAATTTAAATAACACTTCAGCTGATCATATCTTTCTACATAAAAGGTTTAAAACCTATCTAATATCAATTTTTTTTAATTAAAAACAAATACTTTTGTTAGTTTTGATAATTAGTTAAATGAAATTATTAATATTAAATGATTTGATCAATTTTTCAATTCACAATTAAAAAGTTGTTGATTATTAAATCATACCTGATATCTAAAATAAGATGAAAAAAATATTTACACTAACATTTCTTGCATTTTTAAGTATTACAACTTATGCCCAACAATATCTTTTAATCGGTATTGATACTAGAAATCCGGATAAAAATGAGCGATCTAATGCAGATATGATAATGATTATGGACATAAACGACAAGGGACTTAAATTAGTTTCTATCATGCGTGACATGTATGTTAATATTCCAGGTAAAGGAATGAACAAATTAAATGCTGCATATCGATTGGGTAAAGAAGATTTGCTGATTAAAACGCTAAATACTAATCTAAAATTAAAACTAAAAAGTTATGTAGTTGTTGATTTTGTTAATGCACCAATTGCAATAGATAGTTTAAGTGGAGTTGTGGTTACTGTTGATGAACAAGAAAGAATAATGATTAATAAGTATGTAACTGAACAAAATATTTATAATAAAAAAAAATATCAATTATTAACCCAAACGGGTGATGTATTGCTGAATGGTGGGCAAGCTCTTGCTTATTGTAGAATAAGAACTGAAGGTGATAGAGAAAGAACTGGAAGACAAAAGGAAGTTTTTAATAGTGTGATTAAAAGGGTGAATGACAACCCAGATCTAAAAAAATTAGCCGCATTAACTAAACTTTTCAAATCAGATATGCCCTATGATTTAATTTTTACGCTTGGCTCAAGAGTATTAGAATTAAGTGTAAGAAAGAAAATGGGAATGCAACATGTATCAGTATATCCAAAGCAAGAAACATTTCCATTAGCAGAAAGTTCTAAAAATGCAAGAGTAAATGGGATGTGGGTCGTAATTCCAGATTTAATTAAAACGAGAACTCAATTACATAATTTTTTAAATAATTAAATGCTAGAAAGATCTCTATTTTATCTTTTATACTTTTAAGTAATTTAATTAGTCTAACAAATCTTATTTGTAAATTTTAATCGTCTTAAACAAATTAAGGATGAAACTCTATTCTTATAATATCATTTAATTGTAACCCCAATAATCCACTAGCTTTACCTTTATTGATCGCTATTTCTAAGTGATTGCTAATACCAAATAAACATAGTTTTTCACCTTCTGGAACTTCGTTATAATGCCAACTTAATTGGGTAATAGTTTCACTTCTTCTAAATATTACACTAAAATCTCTATTGCGTTGTTCTCTAGTAAATAAATCTTTAGTAATATTGGTAATTACATTGCAAAAGGTATCAATATAAATTACACTTCCTCTAATAATATCTTTCTCAATAACAGGGTGTAAAAGTGTTCTATGTTCAATTTCTGCCGTAGCTAAACCGATGTCTTTTAATTTACCTCCTTTTGATAAGTGTGTAGCTGCTTTTACAAAAATATCAACTAGGGGAAAATGTAGATATTTTAAATCTTGCATAATATTTAATTCTACTATTTCATCTGGTCTATCCTCAAATAGTAAAGAAAAAATACCATTATCTGCACCTACAAAATAATGATCTTGGTAACGAAGTGCAATATATTTTGTTTTCTCACTAAAAACAGAATCTATCCCAATTAAATGAACTGTGTTTTTCGGAAAATATGGATAAGCATTTTTTAATACAAAAGCAGCATAAGAAATATTAAAAGAAGGAACTTCATGGGTAATATCTACAATATTAGCGGTAGGCAACACATTCAGGATGCTGCCTTTTAAAGCAGCCTGATAAAAATCTTTTGAACCTAAGTCTGTTGTTAATGTAATAATAGCCATTAAATATTCAATATTTATTCTTATTCTTGTGTATAGGCAAATCGCCTACAAATATTCAATTTTTAAATTAAAATACACACTCATTAACGTAAAAATACAATATTTTGAACGAACTAAAGCTAACATTAGAAATTACAGACCAGGTACAATTTTGGGGTGCTAATAACGAGCATTATGAGTTAGTAAAAGCTGCTTTCCCAAAATTGAAAATCGTAGCAAGAGGAAATGACGTTAAAGCTTTGGGTGATGAGGCTGAATTAAAGGTCTTTGAACAAAAGTTTGAACAATTGGTTGCTCATCTAGAGAAGTATAGAAAACTCTCTAGTAATGATGTGGATACAATTTTGGGTTCAAAAAAACCTGTAACCGCAACTGAAGAAACACCAACTGCAGCAGTTAACAGTGGCGAAGTAATTGTTTTTGGCAATCATGGTTTAATGATTAAAGCCAGAACGGCAAACCAACGCAGAATGGTTGATAGCATTGGCAATAATGATGTGTTGTTTGCAATTGGTCCGGCAGGGACTGGAAAAACCTACACAGCGGTAGCTTTGGCGGTTAGAGCATTAAAAAATAAAGAGATTAAAAGAATTGTTTTAACTAGGCCAGCAGTAGAAGCGGGTGAAAGTCTTGGTTTTTTACCTGGAGATTTAAAAGAAAAAGTAGATCCATATTTACGTCCATTATATGATGCTTTGGATGATATGATACCGCCAGATAAGCTGAAATTATATTTAGAAAATAGAACAATTGAAATTGCGCCTTTAGCATTTATGCGTGGTAGAACATTGGATAACTGTTTTGTGATTTTAGATGAAGCGCAGAATTCAACTGATTTACAATTAAAAATGTTTTTAACTAGGATGGGGCCAACGGCTAAATTTATTGTAACTGGTGATATTACTCAAATAGATTTACCAAAAAAAAACCAATCTGGTTTACATAATGCCTTAAGAATATTAACAGATATTAAAGGTATTGATGTTATATATTTGAATGGAGATGATGTGGTACGTCATAAATTAGTTAAAGCAATTCTAAAAGCTTACGGAGATATTCAGTAATTTAAATGATATGCAGCGAATTATTCTCAATGAAAAATACACTTTTTCCCTTGAACTTACAGGTGAGAAAGTAAGGTTAATTTTATCAGAAGGTGATGTAGAACTGGTGTGCAGAAAAGAGACTATCAAAAATTTGAGAATTTTTCTTTTAAAAGATGAATTTAAAATTTTTAAAGGAAGGTTTCAACTAAATAAACATAGCGATATTATTGAAGTGATAATGAAAGATAAACCTATTGCAATAATCTCATCCATCAAGCTTGAGCTTTTGTTAAATAATTTGATTAAAGCTAACTAGCTTAAATTAATAATTGTGATGGTAGTAAATAGTTCTATTTTGATTAATTAGCGCTTATTTTCTGCAATTTTATTTTAAAATCGTATTTTTATATCCTCATGAAAGCGATCAAAGAAACCCACTTTAATTTTCCACAACAAACCAATTTTTATAAAGGTAAAGTTCGTGATGTTTATACCATTAATAACCAGTTAATGGCAATGGTAGTTACAGATAGAATTTCTGCTTTTGACGTAGTTTTACCTGAAGCAATTCCTTTTAAAGGGCAAGTTTTAAATCAAATTGCGGCTAAATTTTTAGCAGCTACTCAAGATATTGTTCCAAATTGGGTTTTAGCTATTCCAGATGAAATGGTTACTGTCGGTAGAATTTGTGAGCCTTTTAAGGTTGAAATGGTAATTAGAGGTTATTTGGCTGGTCATGCATTTCGAGAATACAGCTTAGGTAAGAGAAGTGTTTGTGGTGTTGCATTGCCTGAGGCTTTAAAAGAAAATGACAAATTACCTCAGCCAATTATTACACCAACAACTAAAGCAGCTGTTGGGCATGATGAAGATATTTCTAAAGCAGATATTTTGGCTAAAGGAATTGTTTCTAAAGCAGATTATGAAAAGTTAGAAGCTTATACGAATGCACTTTATCAACGTGGAACTGAAATTGCTGCAGAGCGAGGATTGATTTTAGTAGACACTAAATATGAATTTGGTAAAGTAGGAGATATGATTTACTTAATTGATGAAATACATACGCCAGATTCATCTCGTTATTTTTATGCTGACGGTTATGAAGAAAGACAGAAAAACGATGAGCCACAAAAACAATTGTCTAAAGAATTTGTGCGTAAATGGTTAATTGAAAATAATTTTCAAGGTAAGGATGGGCAAACTATACCAGTTATGACAGAAGATATTGTTAATTCAATATCTGACCGTTACATTGAATTATATGAACAAATTACTGGTGATAAATTTATAAAAAATGAATCATCAAGTATTGAAAATAGAATTGAGATAAATGTTAATAATGCAATTAACACCTTATTATCCAATTAAAAATTGCTACTTTCGTTTATATTAAAAAAATACACTATCATGAAATTCTCTACAGATAAACACGAAAAATATGTTGTTTTAAAATTGGATGAGCCAAAGTTTACCAATGATAATACACCAGCTTTAAAATCTGAATTTATCTTATTAAATACAGAAGGTTACCGCAATATTGTACTCGACTTATCAGTTGTTGAGGAATGTAATGATTCTCAAGATCTGAGTAGTTTATTAGTAGGAGACAGACTTTGCAAAAGCGCTGGAGGTATTTTTGTAGTTATTGGCGTAAATAATGCAATTGCAAATATAATTAAGATGTCAAATCTCCATCAATCTGTTACTTTTGTTAAAAAGTTAGATGAAGCCACAGATTTAATCTTTATGGAAGAAATTGAAAAAGAATTACTTGGAGGTTCTAATAATATTTAATTCTAATGACTTTTGAAGTAACCATATTAGGTAGCAGTTCAGCTACTCCTGTTTACAACAGAAATCCTACTGCCCAATTATTAAACTGTAACGAAAAATTTTATTTGATTGATTGTGCCGAAGGTACACAACAACAATTAATTAAATTTGGTATAAAAGCATCTAAAATAGATTATGTTTTTATCAGTCATTTGCATGGGGATCATTATTTTGGTTTAATTGGATTACTATCTAGCATGCATTTAAATGGTAGAATTAAACCGCTTTATATCTTTGCACCAGAGGCCATCAAAGAAATACTCGAACTCCAATTTAAATATTCAGACACACATTTAAAATATGAATT
>JBBSRF010000198.1:0-5169 GCA_038243335.1 Sphingobacteriales bacterium | reverse complement strand
GTTAGTTATCAAAATGCAAAAACATAATTTTAATCAATTATTAATTTTATGTATATTTAAACTAAATGTTAATGATTATTACCAAAAACAAATCACTTTTAAATATAAGCACAAAGTTTACCAATTTGATTTAAAGGTAACAAACGAATTATCAAATATCTTCAAGAACTATCCAGTTGTTGATTTTGAAACTTATTTCAATATTCCTTTAAGCAAAGCCACCTCTGCGTCGCTTGTTCCTATTTTGAAGGAAATATCAAAAAAAATGCCTACCAAAAAAGAAGTAGATTATCTAATGCATTTCACTAGGTATGCTTTTCTCTATGAAGATGATGAATTGACTTTCAGTAAAGAAAAAACGTTTCTTTCCAGAGCAAACCTTGTTAAATGACCTAAGCGATTGCGATGGTAGGGGTGCATTATTTTTTTATTTGGTAAAAGAAATTTATAATTTACCAATGATAGCGATGTTATCAAATCTTAAAAAAATACCTTATCAAATTGTGTATGCTTATTCACCGATTTTAATTAATTAATCTTCTTACCAACTATGTTAACTTCTTATTTTAGTTTAACATAATGATAATACGAATAAATTTCTATCCAACTTATCTTTGGGCTTGATAAAAAAACCAAGTTTATGAAGAAAGAAAAATCAAAATCAGAAAACAAAAAAGCAAAAAAAGAGTTAGAGGCTCAATTAAAAATAGCCTTTACTACAGTAGTTTCTGCTTATAGTAAAGAAAAAAAAACCAGATCAATTATCGAGAAATTTGCTAAACTTTTAAGTAATAAAGTAGACTTAAAAAGTAAAATAGCAATTGTAACTACAGAAGTTGCCCCGATAAAAGAGAAAGTTGTTAAAGCAAAAACTGTTAAGAAAGTTTTAGAAACAGCTGAATAATTCTACTCAACGAAAAAACCCAATAGCAAATTACTATTGGGTTTTTAAATATTGTTATTTATTAATATTTTGTATTTTGAGCATCCCAATTAGCCCAACCTGCTGTCCAATCTGTAGTACCAAAAGCACCACGATAAGTTACGGCATTTGCGTTAGTTGTTGCAACCCAAGTACCGCTTAATGCTGGCGAACCAGTTGCTGGCATAAAACTTGGAGTTAATAAATTAAATGGGTTACCTAATTTAACACTTGTATTCCCATCTGCAAAAACAACACATCCATCGGCCAATGCCTTAGTTTGCATTTCTGCAGGCGTTAACGTGGTTGCATTTGTTAAGAATGGAGCAGTATAAGAAGCAACAATATTATTTTTAAATTGTGAATCTCCATTTTTATAAAAATTTGCAGTTTTATCAGATTCTATATTTAAACCACCTTTTTGAGCGCCTAAAATAATTGAATTGTTAAAGATAAATTTAGCACCTCTTCTCCAACGGTTACCATAAGCATGTCTACTTGCTGTACCAGTTGCATTATTTGGGCCTATTAATGTTAAGTTAGATAACTTAGGCTGAGTGATAGGCATTGCATCAGTTCCATCTTTATCGTTATCACATTCAATTCCATTTCCATCATCTGACGAATCCACAAACTTAGGATCTCTTAGTGCCAATGCAAATTGTATACTTCCATTATAACCAAAATCGAAATCAAAATCATCATCTGCTGTCGCGTAAGCAATTAAGTTTTTACAATTAACTGTACCTCCAAAAAATTCATAAGCATCATCATTAGCATAAACTGTTTGTACATTTTCTACAATTGTTCCACTACCAACTGCATAAAAAGTTAAAGCATTAATTTCGCTATCATTTACACCAATCCCGGCATATTCTATGCGTACATAACGTAATATACCCGAGTTATCTGTTGGCACATTATCAGTTCCATAAGATAAGTTAAGGCCACCCTCTACTATTACAGCTGTTGTTCTGTTTGTTGGCGCTTTACCTATTAAAATAACTCCACCCCAATCGCCTGGAGTTCTACTACCTGCATCTTTACCAGATGTAAATACAATTGGCTTAGTTGCCGTGCCGTCTGCTATTAATTTTGAACCTTTATCAATAACTAAAGCTGCTTTTGTTCCTATTTTTGCTTTTACTATAGTACCTGGCTCTACTGTTAAAACAGCACCACCTTTCACTATAACTACCCCATCTAAAACCCAAGTTCTATCTGCAGTTAAAGTTTTGTTAGTGGTAATTTCACCATTAATCGTTTCTGGCGCTTTTGGTGTAACTACCACCTCTTCATCGTTAGTCTTTCTACAAGATGAGAAAGCTAAAGCTGCTGCTAAAAATAAAATTGATAATCTGTTTGTTTTCATTGCTTTGTTTTAAATTTTATATTTTCCTCAAAAGTAAAGGCTTAATATTTTCTAAATATTAAGCCTTCTTTATCATTTAATTATCTTAGTGTTACGTAAATGTTAAGTATTATTTTTTATCTAAACTGAAATTATAAGTAAAAGTTAAACTTGCCCCCATACCCGTTCTTGCCGTATTCATAATATTATCAGTATTTGCTTGGTAAGTTTTCTTTTTGTTATTGTTTTGATAGAAATATATTTTCTCATTTAAAACATCCGCTAGATTAAGTCTTAACTCTGCTTTATTTTTTATTAATTTTTTAGAAATCTGAAAATCTAGCATATTTCTTCCTTTTTCATAAATATCTGGATAGCCTTGATAACCTACTTCAGAAATACGTTCTCCAATTCTGTTGTATAATAAGTTAAAAGATAAATTAGATTTAGGTTCATTAAACAATAAACCTGCGTTAATTAAATATGGAGATTGTCCTTGTAAAGCTCTAGACGTAATTTCTGAAACCAAGCTATTTAAATTAACAGTTGAAAAAATAATTGAAGTATTAACGTAAGCTGTTAAATTTTTGTAAAAATTGTTTTCTCCTACAAAGCTTAAATTTTTACGAGCTTCCAATTCCATACCATAAGTTGTTGCAGAATTTGCGTTCTGAAATGTGATGTTTTTCACACTGCCTGATGAAACAATTTGCTCTATTGGATTTTTAAAATACTTGTAATAACCAGAGATAGACAATACTTGACCTGCACCTGGAAAAATTTCATATTTAACATCTATGTTGGTATTCTGACTTCTTTTCAAATCTGGATTTCCTTGTAAAATTCTTTTTGAAATATAATCGAAGAAACCAAAGTTAGAAAGCTCTCTTAATTCTGGTCTTGTTACAGTTTGTGATGCTGAAAAACGAATATTTGTTTGATCAGTTAAACTGTAAGTGGCATTTAAAGAGGGTAATACATCTAAATATTTCTTTTCTACTTTAACCTTTTTACCTGTAAAATCTGCTGTATTAACTAGTTGATAAGAATCTTCTACTCTAGCACCTAATGAAAGTCGAAACTTTTTACCTAAGCGAGTATCTAACATCGCATAACCAGCATTTAAGTCGGAAGTTGCATTGTATTTATCTGCATTTTCAGTTCCCTCATCTAAAATAAAACCAGTTGGCTTTAAGTTGGCAGGATTAAAAATTTCATTAAATGGTAAGGTTAATAAATTAGATTCAAATGCACCAAAAGATTTAATGTAACCAAACTTACGTGCTTTAAAATCTCTTAATTTGTATTGTTTTAAACCTCCTACTTTTAATGAACTCTTCTCTTTTAAAAGTGTAAATGGTAAAGTTAAATTTAAGCCTGCATTGTAACTATCTTCAAAAAGATCAGAAAAGAAACGACTTGCATCTGTTCTTGATGCCGTACCGTTTGGCACAACAGCTTCATAAACTTTTGCACCTTGATCGTAATCTAATCGGTAATTTATTGACTTTAAATCTGGTTGTAAACGATCTGAATATGAATAGCCTATATTCCAATTTAGTTTTAAATCTTGCCAGGAAAATTTATGTTCACCCTCTAACTGAGAGTTTAATAAAGATTTACTTACTAAATCATAAGAATAACCTTGTATCAAATCTTGATCTATAAACTGTGTTCCAAAACGAGAAGTATAAGTGTTATCTAAAGAAACATTATATAAGTTTTTAAAAGCGATTTTATGATTGCCTTTAATGTAAGCAAAGTTGGCTAGTGCACCTAAAGATGAGCTGAATTTAAAAGTCTCATCTTTAAAATCGTATTGTTTAGTAGCGCCTTCATAATCAAATCTTTCTGCTTCATTTCTATTTTCACTATTTCTATATGTTAAGGAAGCAATCGCTCCTATATTAGCATTATTTTTCAAAGATTTTCTTAAACCCATGCTTAACTGATAAGCTTGAGAAGGCATTGCAGCGTTAAATGTATTGGTTTGAAAAGAGTTTCTAAATAATTTTCCTGCATCTATTTTTTGATTAGCAGTTAACACACTATATTTTTGTGTACTTGGAATTCCTTTCGGGATATTTCTATCACTTTTAAAATATCCAAAATTTTCTACTCCACTCTTCTCTCCTAACTGAAATTTTTGAAAAGTAGATTGAGAATTGTAACCTGTTCCAGCAGATGCGAATAAATAATTTTCTGTTGGGATATCTTTCGTTAATACTTGAATTACACCTCCAGAAAAATCTCCAGGTAAATCTGGTGATGCAGTTTTATTAATAACGATATTATCAATCATGTTAGATGGAATAATATCAAATGAAAATGCTTTCCGATCTGGCTCTGTACTTGGCAGAATTGCATTATTTAAAAGTGTTGCATTATATCTATCACTTAAGCCACGAACAATAACAAATTTATTATCTTGAATACTAGTACCGCTAACGCGTTTTAAAACCTCTGAGGTGTTTCTGTCTGGCGAACGTTTAATTTGTTCTGCAGAAATCCCATCAGAAATACTCACATTAGTTTTTTGTTTTAAATAAAGTGAATTAACCGTCTCTTTCTTTACAGTAGTTGTAATTACAACTTGATTTAATGTTTGAGACTGAGATTCTTCGAGCGTTAAATTAACAGTAGTTGTATTACCTTCCTTTACTTCAATTGCTGTAATATTCTTAATGCTATAACCAATATAAGATACTTCTAATACATAATTACCTTCTATTAAACCTCCAATTGCGTATCTTCCTTCTACATCAGTTGCAACAGCTTTATTTACACCTAAAACTTTTACAGAAGCGCCAATTATGGTTTCGCCGGTTTTTTTATCTGCTACTGTACCTGAAATTTTTCCTGTTCCTTGAGCGAAAGCAGTTGCACCAATGATTAC
>JBBSRF010000197.1:0-5182 GCA_038243335.1 Sphingobacteriales bacterium | reverse complement strand
TTGGCGGCAGAGGGCGCAATGTTTGATTGGAGTGGAGTTTATTTTAAAGAAATTGTAAAAACACCTAATTCTCTTGTCATTTTAGGTTACGCTTCTTTTATGGTTACAATGGCTACAGGGCGTTTTTTGGGAGATAAACTGATTAATACCTATGGTAGGAAAAAATTATTACAAATAAGTGGACTAATTTTATCTCTAGGGATGTTTACTGCAGTGCTTTTTCCGAATATTTACGCCGCAACGATTGGTTTTATATTAGTTGGTATGGGAGTTTCTAGTATTGTGCCTAGCGTTTATAGCATAGCGGGTAACAATACAAAAGTTTCTCCGGGTATTGCATTGGCAATGGTTTCTGGCGTTAGTTATTTTGGATTTTTGATGGCACCACCATTAATTGGGTACATTTCTGCTATCTCAAGCTTACGCTATTCTTTTGCAGTAATTGGTTGTTTTGGAATATTAATTAGTATACTAGTCACTAAAATTAGTGCTATTAAATAATAGTCTTAAAGTATATTAACTATCATTATATCGATTGCTGCAAAACGATCGATAAAATGATAGCGGTTTAAATTTTAAATAACTTCTTCCGTATTAACTGCTGGTTTCTTCTTTAACCAATTCTTAATTTTTTTAGAATTAATATCACCCAGTAAGTACATACAAGGCACTAAAATTAAAGTCAGAAAAGTAGCGAAGGCTAAGCCGAAGATCATTGTCCATGATAATGGTCCCCAGAATGCAACGTTATCTCCTCCAAAGTATAAGTGTGGGTTAAATTCTGTAAACAAAGTAGTAAAATCGATATTTAAACCTACCGCTAATGGAATTAATCCTAACATGGTGGCAGTAGCAGTCAACAATACGGGTGTCATACGTGTACGTCCAGCTTCAATAACAGCTGATTTAACATCCATGCCTTGCTCAATTAGCATATCTGTAAATTCTACCAATAGAATTCCATTTCGAACCACAATTCCCGCTAAGGCTACAATCCCAATCCCGCTCATTACGATAGACATTTCCATTCTAAAAATGGTAATTCCTAAAATAACACCAATGATACTGAATAGAATTTCACTTAAAATAATCATTGGTTTGCTAATGGAATTAAACTGAGTTACTAAAATAACTAGGATTAAACCAAGTGCAATTAACATCGCTTTACCTAAAAATGCAGCGGTTTCTAATTGCTCTTCTTGCTCTCCCGCCATTACTACTGTAACACCGTTTGGCACTTTAAATTGATTAATTTCTGTCTGGATATTAGCTACTACTTCATTTGGATTATATGCAGCCAAAACGTTTGAAGATAGAATAATAATTCTTTTTTCTTGCTTACGTTTAATTCCACCATAGGTATTCACATAATCTATATTAGCGAAAGAAGACAACGGCACCTGGCGTATCTGACCACCCATGCCCATGTCTCTATAAGTCATTTTCATGTTGCGTAAGGCGTCTAAATTATTACGTTGATCTTCTTGAGAGCGTAAAGTGATGTCATAATCTTCATCTACATCTCTAAATTTAGAAATTTCTTTCCCAAAAATTGCAGTACGAAGATCCATACCAATCTGACCAGAAGAAATGCCTTCGCGGTTAGCACGTTCACGATCTACATCAAAAATAATTTCAGGTTTGTTGTTCTGGAAATCTGATTTCAATTCTTCAATACCGTCTATCTTTTTATTTGCGATGTATTTTTTTAAAGTCTCAGAAGTTTTAACTAGGGAGTCTAAGTTATCACCAGTAATTTCAATGCTAATAGGTTTTGCTGTTGGTGGTCCGCCTTGTTCTTTAGCTACTGTAATTTCAGCACCTGGAATTCCTTTTACTACACTTCTAATTTTATCAATATAAGTAGATGTTTCTGGACCTATACGTTTGCCATATTCTACAAAAGCTACCGTAATTTTTCCTTTGTTAGGGTATTCGCCTTGATCTTCATCTTGAGGATCTGTAACACCAACCGTAACATTAGAAATAATGGAAGACACATCTTTATTCTCTTTGCCGCCAATAACAGTAGTAACTTTTTTCTCTAATATTTTAATTACTTCATTAGTGCGTGCTTGATCTGTTCCTATAGGTAAATTGACATATACATAAATAAAGTTAGGATCTCCTTCTGGGAAAAACACCACTTTTGGTGGTAATATCATAATTAAGCCAATAGTAAAGAAAAATAAGGCAACCGTTCCCCATAGCATGGCTCTTGGCCAATTTAATGCTCTATTCAATAATCTTTCGTAAGATTTTTGAAAACGAGGCCATAAATTACCTTGAAAGTTTCTAACGGCTCTTTCTAAAAAGAAATGATTTACCAAGTAAATTAAAATCAAGAAAACTACAAAATTACCTAAGCCAAACGCATACAAGTAGGATAGTAAAGCAATTACTGCCATAACGAGTACGGTTTTCTTTACTTTTTTATCAAACTTCGGCTTTGGCGCATCATGGTGTTCAATTTCCATAAAGTCTACCGCAAAAACTGGATTAATAATGTAGGCAACAACCAATGAAGCTAATAAAGTAATGATTAGCGTAACTGGTAAAAAGAACATGAATTCTCCGATAATACCTGGCCAAAAGAGTAAAGGCACAAATGGAGCAAGGGTAGTTAATGTTCCAGATAAAACTGGCATAAATACTTCGCCAGCTGCGGCTTTTGCTGCTTTAACTATGGGTACTTTACCATTGTCAAAAATACGGTGAGTATTCTCAATTACCACAATTGCATCATCTACAACAATACCTAAACCTAGTAAAAAGGAGAAGAGTACAATCATATTCATGGTAAAACTAAAACCAAATATGCCGCCTAAAGCAGGCATGGTAATAAAAGCAATAAACATGGATAATGGTACAGATAGAGCCACAAACAAAGCGTTTTTCACACCCATAAAAAACATCAGAATGATGGTTACCAAAACAAAACCAATGATAATGGTATTAATTAAATCATGTAAAGTAACACGGGTTTGATCAGATTGATCACCTGTTATGGTAATTTCTAATTTTTTAGGTAACGAAGTACCTTTCATTTCTGAAATTAAAGAATTGATTTTGTCTGATGCCTCAATTAAGTTTTCTCCACTACGCTTTTTAATATTTAAGGTTACAACGTTTTTGCCATATAAACTTGCAAAACTTTCTTGCTCTTTAAAACTATCTTTTACTTCTGCAATATCTCTTAAATAAACAGAAGAGCCAGTAGGGGTTTTAATTATAAGGTTTGCGATTTGATCTGCGTTGGTGAATTCTTTTTTAACATTTAGCGTTCTACGCATTCCTTCCATTTTAATGTCGCCACCAGAAATGGTTAGATTTTCATATTTAACAGCGCTTTCAATATCATTAAATGATATTTTTGCTGCACCCATTTTATTTAAATCTACATTAATTTGTACTTCTTGTTCTAGTGCGCCAACAATATCAACACCAGATATCTCTTTTAAGCTTTCAATTCTATCTTGTAATTCTTTAGCATATTTTTTCAGGCTTTTTAGATCATAATCTCCTGAAAGATTTACATACATGATGGGTAAATCTGATAAATTAATATCTGTAATGGTAGGCTCGTTCGGTAAATCAGTGGGTAGGTCTGTTTTAGATTTGTCTACCGCATCTTTTACTCTTTGTTTAGCATCAGCAATATCTACATTGGTATTAAATTCTGCAGAAATGATGGAGAAATTTTGGTAGGAGTTAGAAGTAACTTTCTTTAATCCTTTTGTAGATTTTAGTTGTTTTTCTATCTGTTTGGTAACCAAAGTTTCCATGTTAGCTGGAGATGTACCTGGGTAAATAGTAGATACAAATATCTTTGGAATTAGTACTTCTGGGAAATTTTCCTTCGGTAAACTTTGATATCCAAAATACCCCATAATGGCTATGATTGCTGTTAAAACATAAACAGCAGTTTTATTATCAATAGCCCAACTAGAGGGTCCAAATTCTTTTTTAAAGTCGTCTTTCATCTATCTTAAGATTAAGCTTAAATATTTTAGCTATAATTGAATTAAAATTTAACCGCGTCTTCCTCATTCAAATCCTGTACGCCAACGGTAATTACTTTATCACCTATTTTAAGGCCTGAAATAATTTCTACATTGCCGTTATAAGTTCTTCCAGGTTTAATCACAACTTTTTTAGCTTTTCCGTTTTCTGCGATAAAAACAAAATCTCCAGACTCTGATTTTTGAATTGCACTAACTGGAATTACTAGTGCTTTATTGTTTTGATAGTCGACGATTTTTAAAACAGCTAACATATTTGGACGATACTTTTTATTTGCAGGCAGATTAATCTGAATTTCAAAACTTCTAGATGCTGGATCAATAGTTTTAGATGCGAAATTGATTTTAGTTTTTAAACTATCTGGTATATCTGGGAAAATAATATTTACTTGATCTCCTTGACTAACACGGCCTGCATAAGTTTCTGCAACTTGCGCTTTAGCTTTTAAATTACTAGCGTTAATCACTCTAATTCCAGACATGCCCGGCGCAACCGCATCGCCAACTTTTAAGCTTATCGCATCAATAGTTCCGTTTATTGGTGATTTTACTTTGTACATGGCTATTTGAGAGCGAGTAGTTGCAATTCTTTGTTCTGCAGCTTCTTTTTGAGTTTTGGCACTAATAAATTGAACCTCTGTTCCTATTTTTTGATCCCAAAGATTTTTCTGTCTGTTATATAAACTTGTGGCTAAGTTTAACTGAGTTTGTAATTCAGCAATACTTTGTCGTGCAACTTTATCATCAATTTGAGCTAAAACCTGACCTTTACTTACATTTTGACCAATCTTAACATAAACAGCAGTAATTACGCCTTGTGCTTCTGGGTTTACTTGAATATTCTCTTCAGCATCAATCTTACCTTGTATTTCTAAGTAATTTTTAAAATTAGTCTCATTAACTTCAAAAACCGAAATCTCTTTTGCGTTAGTTGTCGTGTCGCTATTTCCTAATTCGGCTTCTAACTTTACAATTTTACCATCAATTTCTGTCCGTTGTTTTTTAAGATCGGCTAATTCAGTTTTTTTATCTTTTGATTGTGAACATGCCGCTAAAATTGTGATTGCAGCAATGTATAATACTTTCTTCATTATATGTTGGTTTTGGTAGGTTTAATAAATGATGTTTCCTAATGCTTTGTCTAAATTTACTTTGTTGAT
>JBBSRF010000196.1:0-5187 GCA_038243335.1 Sphingobacteriales bacterium | reverse complement strand
TCTTGGTTTCAAAGTTGGTTTTCGTGGGTATTTTATTTGCCACTTGCACTTTTTGGTTTTCAACCCTTAATGTTTTTGACGTTAAGTGCATTTAATACCTTGTATCAATTCTGGATTCATACTAGAAGCATTAAAAGTATGGGCTTTCTAGAACACGTTCTAAATACGCCTTCTCATCATCGGGTTCATCATGGTTCTAATCCAAAATATATTGATAAAAATCATGCTGGCACGTTAATTATTTGGGACAAGCTTTTTCATACATTTCAAAAGGAAGAAGAAGAAGTTTATTATGGTATTACTAGTCCCTTAGAGAGTTGGAACCCAGTTTGGGCTAATTTTCATTATTGGGGAGAATTATGGAATACTGCTAAAAAAGCAGATAATATTGCTGATAAGTTCAAAGTTTTTATTAAGCCACCAGGTTGGTTTCCCGAAAATTTAGGAGGATTTAAATATGCTCCAGAAATAGATATATTAAATTATAAAAAATATGATTCAACTCACAAAAGCAAAATTTTATGGTATGTAGTTTTACAATTTATAATAGCATTAGGTGTTGGATCAGCATTGTTATTTTTAAGTAGTAAATTAAATATAACTCAGGTTATTTTGATTGTTTTATTTACAATTTCTACTTTAACAACTTGCGGAGTTTTATTAGAAAATAAAAGCTGGTTAAAATATTTCGAATATGGGAGACTATTATTTAGTGTAATTTCACTTTATTTATTTAAAGATACTTCAATATTTAATACACTTGCCTTATGTGTTATAATTTTACAGATATCTTCGATTATATGGTTTTATTACTTGCAAAATACTTATGAAAATGTTCAAGAAAAATCTACAATTTAGTATCGCTTATTTAAGCATCTTTATTATACAGTTAATTTCAGAATCTGATCAGCAGACTTCTAAATTAGTTTTAGCTGATTTTCACTATTTACTAAAACCTTTAATAACTATTTCTTTAATGTTATACATTGCTTTTAATACCCAATTAAAAGAAAGGTTTGCTAAGAGAATATTCTCAGGTTTATTTTTTGGTCTATTCGGAGATTGTTTTTTAATGTTTGTAAATTTAGAAGCTAACTTTTTTATATATGGTTTAATCTCTTTTTTAATAGGTCATGTTTTTTACATTACTGCATTTTATTTAGACTATAAATGGCAAGTAGGAATAGAAAAAAAAATCAGTTGGCTAGCCTTAATTATCCTTAGTATTTTTAGTGTAAGTTTTTATTTATATCTAAGTCCATATTTAGCTACACTAAAAATACCAGTAATGATTTATGCTTTAGTAATTTCATTTATGGCATTTATGGCTTTTAATAGAAAGGGGAGAGTTAATTCAATAAGTTATAAACTGATAATTTATGGAGCAATTTTGTTGATCATTTCAGATTCTATATTAGCATATAACAAATTTGTTTTGCCATTCAGATTTTCTGGATTAGCAATCATGTCTACCTATATGTTAGCACAATATCTAATCACCATTGGAACTGTAGAACGAAAGTTGAAAAAACATTCGGTAATAGAGGTAGAAGCAGAACTAAAATAATTATTTATTTATCTTTATCTAAAACTGTAAAATTCTGAACTAATCGATTTCCTTTTTCATCAACCAATGTTAAAGTATGTTTTCCTGGGAGTGGGCTTATTGCCATTTGATGAAAAGATTGAGTGGTTCCTATAAAATCTTGATCTATGTGCCAATAGATCTTAGTTAGTCGATCCCTATGGGTAGCATTAAAAATTACATTTCCTCTTTTACCATCTAATTCTATTGGGATATATATTGTAGCATTGTTTTTTGGATAAATCATTTCCATAACCAGATTATTTTCTCCTTCCTCACAACCTATTTTAAATGGTGGTAAAGTTTTATAGTCACTATTTTTAATTTTGTAATAGAATTCCATACTTGGAGGTAATACAAACCATTTTTCATGTCGCATTGCTGATGGATTTTCACATCGATCCGTAACTCTTAAAGTACCAGTAGAATTTAAGTGTACTAATTTATGATATGGGCAAATTGAAGTTTTTTCACCTGCAAAAGATATAAACTCTTCTATTTTTTCAGTACAATATTCTCCTGCCTTAAATCCACTTTGTTTACAAACTAAAATTTTCTTTAACTTAGTTTTAGGGATTTTAAACCAATTAGAGTTTGGTAATTGCTTAAAAATATCAAATAAAACTGGAGCTGCAGTTTCAATTCCCATTAAACCGGGTCTTCCTTCTCCATCGGCATTACCCACCCAAACACAAACAACATAATTTGAAGTTAATCCTACAGCCCAAGCATCTCGAAATCCAAAACTAGTTCCAGTTTTCCAAGCTATACGTTTTGAAGATGAAAATTGTTCCCATAACCCTTCATCTCCTGGTCTCATCACTTCTTCCATCGCGTTAAATGTAGCCCAGATAGATCCATGGTCAAATAGCGAGTTTAATTCTAAAACTTCTTTAGGTATAACTTTTTTTACTTGTTTAATATAAATTGGTTCATCATAATCATGAGGATTATATTTTCCTTGGTATTCATTATAATGGTTCAAGGTTTTTGCCATACCCATATAACTTTTAGCCAAATCCCACATCGTTACTTCACTACCTCCTAATATTAAAGATAAACCATAATGGTCTGCTGGTTGATTTAAAGTTGTAAACTTTAACCTTTTTAATTTGTCATAAAACCTTTGATATTTAAATTGTTGCAACATTTTAACTGCAGGAATATTTAGCGACCTACTCAAAGCTTTATCAGCAGGAATTGCGCCATCGTAACCTAAATCATAATTTTGAGGTGTATAGCCTGCAATTTGTGTAGGTACATCTGCAATTAGAGAATGAGGCAATAATAAACCATCATTTAACATGCTTGCATATAAAAAAGGTTTTAAAGTACTACCAGGACTTCTATGCGCTTTAATCATATCAACATGACTTTCTAATTCTTTATTTTCTGGTTGGTAGCTATTGCCAACGTAACTCATTACAGTTCCTTTTTTTACATCTAAAACTATAGCGGCAATGTTATTAATCCCATTCGCTTTATATCTATTGTTATATCTTTTTAACAATTCATTAACTTTAAGTTGAAGATCATAATCAATGGTCGTAGTTAATGCTGTTTTTTTTAAATTAAAATTTTTTATTTCTTGCTTGAAACGGTTTAATAAATGAGGTGCATTTTGCGGCAACGGTAAAGGTTTACCGGGTATTGGCTCTATTTTGGATAAATTTGCTGTAGCTTGATCAATAATATTTAATCTTGCAAGTTTATCTAATAAATCGTTTCTTTTTTTGATTAATTTAACTGAATTTTTACCTGGGTGCACAAGCGATGGACTATTTGGCAAGACAGCAAGTGTAGCCATTTCTCCCCAAGATAAGTTTTCAGCCTTGCTACCAAAATACCGCCAACTGGCAGCCTCTAAACCGACTACATTACTTCCAAATGGAGCATTTGCAGCATATAATGCAATGATATCCTTTTTAGAGTGCGTAAATTCTAAGCGATAAGCGAGCCATATTTCAAGTATCTTTTGCCAAATTGTTCTATTCTTTTGTCGTGATAAACGAATAACTTGCATTGTTAATGTGCTTCCACCACTTACTATAATTTTTGCACTTAAGTTTTGCTTAATTGCTCTGCTCATCGCTAATGGATCCATACCAAAATGAGAAAAAAAACGCTGATCCTCAAAAGTTGTAATGCATTTTATGAA
This sequence comes from Sphingobacteriales bacterium, assembly GCA_038243335.1. GTDB lineage: Bacteria > Bacteroidota > Bacteroidia > Sphingobacteriales > Sphingobacteriaceae > Pedobacter. The sequence continues at coordinate 1,444 of JBBSRF010000196.1, read as the reverse complement.
TTTTACAGGAATAGTATCTTCAACAGGAAATCTCCATTGACCATCACTTGCTATTGTTGCGCTTAGTAACTCTCCATTACTAGCCTCTATTACATAAGATGTAGGGGATTTAAATAATTGCTTTGGGAGCGAAAAAATAAAAAAAATAAATAGTATCAAGCAAACTAAATCTAATGTTAGAATTGCTTTTAATTGTCTATTCATATTTAAAATTAATTTTTTTAAAGACCAAGTAGTTAATTTTTTAGCATAAAATACTTGGTCCTTTTAATTGACATGTTATTTAACAACTTGTACCCATTTGCCTGAAGTTGTAGCACTGATGTTATTGTTATACATGGCTTCACATTGTATTGAGGATAAATAATACTTACCAATATAAGATGCATTTAATAATACTTTATAAGTAACAGTTTCATTTTCGCGTAAATTAAAATAAGTAAAAACTCTATCATCTCTAATGTCTTGATAGGTATAAGGTGAAGAAGCTAATATATTTTCGTTATCATTTAAACGTGTATTGATAATTTCCCAACCAGATGGAAATATTTGAATAAGTGCCATTTGCTCATAGTAACCTTGTTTACCAGGATTTTTAACAGTTACTTCTGCGTAAAAATCTGTACCCTGTTTTAAACTAGTTGGGTCTATAAGTAATCCTTTTAACGTTTTATAGCTAACTTTCATTTCTAATGCATCTGTATTATTTGGCAAGAAATCATTCTGACCAGCTAATGGTTGTCCTTGTAATACCAAACGAACAAATAATACATTATTACCATTATTAGTGATGCTTGCAATGTTATTTTTATAGTTAATTATTGTATTATTTAAGTATTGTTCACTGTTAATGCTTCCTTTGTTACCATCTAATTGATAAGTATAATTTAGTTTATTACTAGGTGTGTTTTGTCCACAGAATTTGGCGATTGCCAATAAACTATAAGCGGTTGTCTGGGTACTATACCATGTGTTTTCTCCTAAACGTGCAGCAACAGTTTGCAATAATTTAGCTGCTTTTGCCTTTTGCCCCATTAACGTTAAGGTTTCCATAATCATTGCTTCATCTCTCAAGCCTGAGCCATAAGTGCCTCCTAAAGAGTTGTAATTGTTTATTGTTTCTGATAAACCGCTAACTAAATTTTTAGCTGCATTTGCTTGACCTGCCAATTGATAAGCTGCTGCTAAACGCCATTTAGCTGCAACCGACAAATATTCAAATGAACGCAATTTATTCATTGCAGCCATTTCTGGTTTTTTAGCTAGTGCTAAAGAATACAATCGATAGGCTTGACTTAAATCTCCACCATAAAAATTATTACTATTGGGAACCCAATTAGTAGCTTTGGTTTTTTGGAAACGAATTAATTCATCTAAAAGACCAACTGGCAAAGTATAACCATTATTTTGGGCTTCTATTAAAAAATGACCTGCATAATTTGTT
>JBBSRF010000195.1:0-5235 GCA_038243335.1 Sphingobacteriales bacterium | reverse complement strand
TTAAGTCAATCATCGCATTCTTTAATTTTTCATGTTCCCAATTGGGAAATAGAGAATAACTTGCTATTAGCGCAATGCCAGACCCAATAAGTGTATCATAAATTCTCTCTCTGGCGATAGATAGACTACCCATTCCTAAAAAGTCAAATAATACCAATACATAAGGTGTCATAAATAGCACACTTACCACATAATTTTTACGCTGAAAGCTATAACTGCCAATCATACATATAAGTAGTATAACAAATAAAGCATTCTTATCATGTACGTAAACTAAAACACCCATTCCTATAAAAGCGCCAGCAACTGTTCCAATCAAACGCTCATAATTACGTTTTTTAGTTAAGCTAAAACCTGGTTTAGATATAACTAAAATGGTAAGTAATATCCAATAACTGTGTGAAAAATTTAAACTCTTAGCCACAACAAATCCAATTAACATAACTATTGCTACACGTAAGGAATGCCTAAAAGTAGAAGATTTAAAACTGAGGTTATCTATAAATAATTTATAATCAATATTTTGTCTAGTTACAAACTTATCTATTTCTACATCTCTTTTAATTAAATTCTTCTTTTCTTTTTTATTAAAGTAACTATTAATAGTTTTAACTCTACTCACTATATTTTCAATATTAACTTCAATATTTTTTAAAGCGATTAATCCTAACGTATTGTATTTACCATCGTTATTGGATTCTAGTAATATGATTTCATCTTTAAGTTTATTAACATCTTTAATCAAGTCTGTTGATATAATTGGTAATCCACCAGTTTTTAAGGCAAACGCAATGTCATCTAATGATTCGGCAATCTTATTAATTATTTTTTCATATTGTGGTAAAATTCCAGTTGAATCAAACTGTTCGTGTAATTCTTTATAATTATAGTAGGTAGACATTATTTGTTCAAAAAGATCGGCCATGTCTACAAATACAACTAAAAGGAATCTGCCTTCAGGTGTTGATTCTCTTATAATTTCTCTAGTTCGAAATAAGATTTCTCGAACTTCATCTTGCTTTTCATTAACATGAACTTGTAATTGTAATAAATCTGCATAATTTTTCTCGTAGTCGGTGCCTTGATGATAAAACTTTGCTTTTGCTCTTAAAAATTCACTGATTTGAAAAATTGAATCGCTTAATATTTGTTGTACTAATCGGTAAGGACGTAATCTATAAACCAAATAACTTAAAGTAGTATACCAAACACTACCTGCTAATACCATTAAAGCATATAAAATAACTTCTTTCCAAGGTCTAATATCATCGATACTTAAAACCATAATTAGCAATACTGCAGTTCCTATGGCTGCTGCTCTACCGCCATATAAAAAAAACATCGAAAATATAAAACTACAAACAACTAACAATGTTCCGGTTACATAAATGTTCTTATTGGTTATGCCAACTAAAATAGAAATGATAAATAATAAAACCGTTGTAATTAACATTGCATTTCTGCGATGAATGATAGGTCCAGGAGAATCAACTACACTGATACAAAGGGCGCCTAATGATAAGGTCATACCTAGTTGTAACATGCCAAATTGCGCCATAATTAAAGATGGACAAAGCACACCAAAAGTAATACGTAAGCCATCAGCAAAATAGGTGCTAAGCAGAAAATCATGTATATTTCTTATTGGCTGGTTAAGCATAACACAAACTTACAATATTTGTATATCAAAAGCTCCCGAATTTTAGATATATAAAACAATTTTCAATAGGTAATCTAAAAAATAAGCAGAAGCTAAGGGGTTTATAATTGTATAAAAAAATTAAATGTGAATAATCTTATAAAATCTAAATGTTAATAAGGTTGAAAATTAATATAAATAACTTATATACAGACTTAACTAAGCTGTTATTTGATTAGTTAATTAATGTTAATAATTAGGGTATTTAGGTTTATAAGTTGTTGAAAAAATAAATCGATTTTTCTTGAATTGAATTGCTTTTTCACCTAGATTAGATTGTATCAATAAGGAAGTACTTTGACAGTTTGATAAAATAGTCCATTAAAAAAATTGAAGTTGAAAAACTGAAATTTTTTGGAATATTTAAAAGATGAATTTATCCACGAAACATTGCGAAATGTTAAATGGTTTATATTAAGTAAGTTGTAAAACTGATAGAATGTAAAGGTTTAGTTAATTTTAAAATTAATTATTTGAAAAGATAATTGAATTATTTTAACAATAAGGTTGCAAAACCTAAATAAATTATTAAATTTACTTTATAATATCAAACATTATTCTAATTGCGGCATTTTACGGAATAGTGCAAGATGTAATAATTTATTAACGGTTTCAGAATTCGCAAGAAAGAGATAATCATAGATAGAGTTAAGTACAATAAATTGATGCCATATTTTTAATTACGATTAGAAATAAGGTTAAACGGAGAACCAAATCGAAAGAAGAGGTTCTCCGTTTTCTTTTGCCATTTATTTATTGTTATTATGCTATAATCTTTAAAGACTAAATGTTAATTTTAAATATTATGGTGAAAAAAGAACTACAAGGAAAAAATAACTTAAAAAAAATATTTGTTTTAGATACTTCTGTTATTTTATATGACCATAATGCCATTAATAATTTTCAAGAACATGATGTAGCTGTACCTGTTTTGGTATTAGAAGAACTAGACAATTTTAAAAGTGGTAATGATACGCGTAATTTTGAGGCTAGAAATTTTATAAGATTAATTGATTTAGCTTCAAAAAGCAATTTAATTAACAAATGGTTCTCCCTTAAAAAGCATAGCTTAGGTAAATTTAAAGTTGTTTTAAATGAAAATCCTAAAAAAATAAATGCTGAAAAATTATTTGGTGAAGGTAAATTTGATAATCGTATATTAAATGCAGCGTTAGTTTTAAAAGAAGAAAATCCAAAACGTAAAGTAATATTAGTCTCAAAGGATATCTGCTTGCGTTTAAAAGCAAAATCTTTAGATTTATATGCTGAGGATTATGAAACTGGTAAAATTAAAAATGTTGATGAACTTTACACAGGTATTACAACATTAACTAACTTTTCTTTAGATGTTATCGATCATCTAAAAAATAAGGGCAATTTAAATGCTGCCGACATAATTTTACCATTTAAAGATTCCAATCATTTCTATATTTTAAAGAATAAGAAAAAAATTGTTAATGCTTTTTACGATAAAACTCTCAAAAATTTAAAATTAATTCATCAGGAGTCAGTTTTTAACATATTTCCGCGTAATGCAGAACAATCTTTTGCAATAGATGCTTTACTAAATCCTGTAATAAAATTAGTTACTATACAAGGAAATGCTGGTACTGGTAAGACATTATTAGCCTTAGCTAGTGCTTTAGAACAAAGAAAAGATTTTAGACAAATTTACATTACTAGGCCAATTGTACCACTAAGTAATAAAGATATTGGTTTTTTACCAGGTGACGCTAAAGCAAAAATAGATCCTTACATGGCGCCAATATGGGATAATCTAAAATTTATTAGAGATCAATTTATCAATGATGATAAGATGTTATTTAAGATTGATGAGCTTATCCGAACAGAGAAAATAGAGATTGCACCTTTAGCATTTATTCGAGGAAGAACGATTACTAAAATTTTCTTTATTGTTGATGAAGCTCAAAATCTGACTCCCCATGAAATTAAGACCATTATTTCAAGGGCTGGTGAGCATACTAAAATTATTTTTACAGGTGATATTTATCAGATAGATACTCCTTACTTAGATTCTGAGAGCAATGGTTTGTCTTATTTGATTGAAAATGCAAAAAAACATCCACTATATGCGCATGTAACATTACAAAAAGGGGAGAGGAGTGAGTTGGCAAATTTAGCTACCTCTTTGCTTTAGTGGTATTTTCTTAACGATCTTATTGCAATAAACAAAGCAATTAAAGTTAAAAAAGCACTTAAAATGAATGGTGCTCCAGGAAAATATGTTTCATTATTTTTATTGATAAAATAAGCGAAAATATACGCCATTAAAAATGGACCAATTATAGCTCCCAAACTTTGCATACTGGTAACAATTCCTTGTATTTCACCTTGTGCATTACTAGGTACTTGGTTTGAAATAATGGTTTGCATTGCAGGATTTCCTATTCCAGCTAAACAATATGGTAAAATAAAAATCATCATTATTAGTCCGTTTGGTGCAAAAGCGAAACATGTAAAACCAATTACATATAATGATAAACCTAGCATAATAGCATTTTTACTACCAATTTTTGGAATTACTATTCTAATTAATCCACCTTGAACTACAGCTACAGCCAAACCTACCAAAGCTAAAGAATAACCAATCATTTCTGAATTCCAATTAAATTTTTCTATTGTATAAAAGCCCCAATTAGATTGTACAGAGTGACTAGAAATATAAAGTAATAATAAGGCGCTTACCAAACCAATAATTGCTGGATATTTTGAAACGCTAACTAATGATCCAATTGGATTTGCTCTTTTCCAAGAAAATGCTCTTCGGTTTTCTTTAGATAATGACTCAGGCAAAATAAAATAACCATACAACCAGTTTACAAGTGCTAAGCCAGCTGATATCATAAATGGTACTCTAATGCCCATATTACTAAATAATCCACCAATCATTGGGCCAATAATAAAGCCAATTCCAAATGCAACACCAACCATCCCAAAGTTTTGAGCTTTTTTTTCTGGTGTGCTAATATCTGCAATATAAGCCATTGCAGTGGTGAAACTGGCTCCAGTAATGCCTGCTATAATTCTTCCAACAAATAGCCATGCTAACGAAGGTGCAAATGATAAGAAAATATAATCGATACCTAAACCAAATAAAGAAATTAATAAAATTGGTCTTCGTCCAAATTTATCACTTAAGCCGCCAACTATTGGTGCAAATAAAAATTGAGCGACTGCGTAAGCAACCAATAATAAACCGCCAATTTCTGATGAGTTAGCAATTGTTTGACCAGAAAGTTCTCTAATTAAATTTGGTACAACAGGAATAATAACGCCGAAACCTATACAATCAATTAGAATTGTAACGAATATAAAACCTAATGAAGACTTTTTGTTGAGCATAATATTTATTAGCCTGTAAAAATATAAGTTTATTTTTAAGTTATATAATTAATATTTATTTGTCTTATAATTAATATTATGTTAAGTATAAATTTTCATCACACTTTATTTGCTTACTATTTTGTGTTAACTAAAATTCGTTAAACTTTCTTTTTAAATCTTGTACTTTATCT
>JBBSRF010000194.1:0-5290 GCA_038243335.1 Sphingobacteriales bacterium | reverse complement strand
TCATAACTCATAACTCATAACTCATAACTCATAACTCATAACTCATAACTCATAACTCAACACAAAACTACCAGCTTCCGCTACTTCCACCTCCGCCAAAACTTCCGCCGCCAAACCCACCGAATCCTCCGCCTCCGCTACTTCCGCCACCAAAACCTCCTCCAAAGCTACCTCCAGAATTTCTACCCCCGCCACCTAAAAGCATTCCCCAGAAAAGAGCATCAGCAACGCCACGGCTACCAATAACCTGGTTGCCACCCCCTCCTCCACCTTTTCTAATTAATATCGCAATAATAATTACAATAATAATAACTGCAAAACCTGCATTTCCTTTGCTCTTTTTAGTTTTTGGATTATCATTTTTATACTCTCCTTTAACTAAAGAGATAATTGAATTTGTCCCAGCCTCAATACCACTATAATAATCTCCATTTTTAAAAAAAGGTTTAATATCATTTTCTATAATTCTTTTGGTGTAGATATCAGGTAATGCGCCTTCTAATCCGTAACCAGTTTGAATAGACATTTTTCTATCACCAAGTGCGACTAGTAAAATAACGCCATTGTTTTTAGTGCTTCCTCCAATTCCCCATTTTCTGCCTAACTCAAGGGCATATTCATTAATGTCATAATCGCCCACAGATTTAATGATTACAACGGCAACTTGATTAGAAGTAGAATCGTCGAATAAAACCAATTTCTCTTCTAATTGGCTAATTTGTGCTGCACTTAAAGTATTGGTGAAATCATTTACTAGCTTATTAGACTTTGCAGGAAAATCTTGTGCAAAACCGTAATAAACGCTCAGTGTAAATATTAAAAAGATGATTGATTTTTTCATCAGTTATTTAGTTTCATCTTGATCCATGTATATAATATCATTTGGCAACTCATTCACATCCCCAGTTTGGTAAGGGAAAAATAAAGCTAATTTCTCGCCAGCTAATGCAATTCCTGCAATAATACCTTCGGATAATTTGCCAGATGAAAAATGTGCTTTCATCGCAACTTGAGTAGTTTCCCAAAAATTTTCAGGTACCACATTGTTTATTCCCTTATCTCCAATAATTGCAAATTTATGGTCATTAGACGCAAGATAAATTAATACACCATTCCGATGTGCTGTCTTATCCATGTCTAGTTTTGCAAAATATTCGGTTGCTCTTTCAAAAGCGCTACCATGACAATGTTTTTCTACAGCAATTCTAATTTCTCCTGAAGTTGCTTTTTCAGCATCTGCTATAGCACTTGCAATGTTTTCTTGTTCTTGTGATGTGAATAAAGACATATTTATTATTGTAAAAAAAATAAAGGGTAATGTGTATTTAATATTTAAACACGCATTACCCAAAAATGTTGTGCTATAACTAAAACTCTACTTTAGGTGCATTTTGAGCCCCAGCATCTGCTTTAAATGGAGTTTTTGCGCTAAAACCAAATATGCCGGCTGTTAAGTTTGTAGGAAAAGATCTAACTTTAGTATTAAACACTTGTACAGATTCGTTAAAATCTTTACGAGCTACAGTAATACGATTTTCAGTTCCTTCTAGTTGAGCTGATAAGTCACTAAATTGTTGTGTAGCCTTTAATTCAGGATAGTTCTCCGTTAAAACCATTAATTTGCCTAATGCTTGTGTAATCTGACCTTGTGCTTGTTGATATTTTTCAATATTCTCAGCATTTAACTTATCAGGATCTATAGTGATTTTACTTGCACTTGCACGAGCTTCAATTACCGCAGTTAATGTTCCTTGTTCAAATTTTGCAGCTCCTTTTACAGTGCTTACCAAATTAGGGATCAGATCAGATCTACGTTGATACTGTGTTTCAACATTACTCCATTTGGTTTTCACGTCCTCATCCATTTTTACAAGCCCGTTGTAGCCACAGCCACTAACTAATATTAGCAATACTACAACTGCTACTAATCCAATTACAATTTTTTTCATCTTATTATTTTAGTTTTATAGGTTTCAATTTTCATTTAGATATCAATACTCATGCCTTGTTACAAAAGACATAAATAACTGACAATTTGCCATAGCTAAAGTATAAATTTACACATAAAACTTAAAACGTGAAACTTAAGACGTTAATTCTTATTTTTGTATTGTTCAAGATAAAAACTTGACCTTATCATGCAGAAAGAAATTGAAATTACACTTGCACCTGAGGATGTTAACAACCAGCAAATTGTCAGAAATACGCTATCTATTACTTTAAATATAGATGTCAGTAAAATTAATAATCATAAAATTTTAAAACGTTCTATAGATGCTCGTTCTCGCAAAGTGGTTTATCGTTTACAAGTTAGAGCTTATATTGATGAGGATATGCCTCAACAAGAGAATGCATTTTCATATCCTATAATTGTTGATGCAAAAACAGTAATTATTGTAGGTGCTGGTCCAGCTGGTTTATTTGCAGCTTTACAATGTTTAGAAAAAGGTTTAAAGCCAATTATTGTAGAGCGTGGTAAAGACGTAAAACAAAGACGAAGAGATTTAGCTGCCATTAATAAGTATGGCGTTGTAAATACAGAATCAAACTATTGCTATGGTGAAGGTGGTGCTGGAACCTATTCTGATGGTAAATTATATACTCGATCTAATAAACGCGGTGATATTAATAAAGTGCTGCAAATTTTTGTGCAGCATGGAGCTGATCAAGATATTTTAATAGATGCTAGACCACATATTGGTACAAATAAACTTCCGAATATTATTACTGCGATAAAAGAAACAATACAAAATGCAGGTGGTGAAGTTTTATTTGATTCAAAATTGACAGACTTTTTAATTATAAAAGGAAAAATTAAAGGTATTATAATCAATCAAACTCAAGAATTATTGGCAGACCATGTGATTTTAGCCACTGGTCATTCTGCAAGGGATATTTATGAGCTACTCAACAAAAAAAATATTTTAATCGAAGCTAAACCATTTGCACTTGGAGTTAGGATAGAACATCCTCAACAAATTATAGATAATGCACAATACCATTGTGATGTACGTTCTGAATTCCTTCCGCCAGCCTATTATAGTATGGTAGAGCAGGTAAAAACTAGAGGTGTATTTTCTTTCTGTATGTGTCCAGGTGGTATTATTGCGCCATGTGCTACAGATTTAAATGAAATTGTGGTGAATGGATGGTCTCCTTCAAAAAGAAATAATCCATTTGCCAACTCTGGCACTGTTGTTCAAGTAACGTTAGATGATGTTCAAGGTTATGATCCTCTACGTATGTTAAATTTTCAATCAGAGATAGAAAAATGCGCTTTCGAAGCGGGTGGAGGTAATTTAGTTGCTCCTGCACAGCGGATGATAGATTTTGTGGAAAATAAATTATCGATCGATTTACCGAACAATTCTTATTTGCCAGGAACTAAAAGTGTAATGTTAGATAATATATTGCCAGATTTTGTGTCATCTAGTCTACGAGCTGCACTACCATTATTTGGCAAAAAGATGAATGGCTATTACACAAATGAAGCAGTTTTAGTTGGTGTTGAAAGTCGTACTTCTTCACCTGTGCGCATTCCAAGAGATAAAGATACCTTCCAGCATCCTCAAGTTACAGGTTTATATCCTTGCGCAGAAGGTGCAGGTTATGCGGGCGGTATAGTTTCTGCAGCTATAGATGGTGTAAATTGCGCAAACGCTATTGTAAACAATTAATAGTATATGATGTTATATACGTACTACGATTATAATGCGTGTAATCTTTTAAATCTGTGAAATCATTTTATGAAAAAGACTCTAATAATAGGCGTTACTACCAATATAGATCGTTATGCCTACCGTGCAGCTCACATGCTTATTTCAAAAGGACACACAATAGTTAACATAGGGATTAAAAAAGGTGAGGTTTGTGGTGTAAAAATAGAAAAGGCTGGTCAATTATATACAGATATCGATACCATTACCTTATACATAGGTCCTGATGTACAAAAACAATATTATAACTATATTTTAGAAACTAAACCAAAGCGTGTAATATTCAATCCTGGTACAGAAAATCTTGCTTTAGAGAAAATGTTAATTCTAAATGATATTGAACCTATTATGGCTTGTACTTTAGTTTTATTAAGCACTGGCCAGTATTAGCCTTTTAATTTAAATTTTACATATATAAGGATAGTACTGCTATCGGTTGCAATCCCTAATAAAGTATTGGGGGTATTTTCACTACTGTCGGGTCTAGGTGGCTTGGGCAGTTCTTTAAACTAAGTTAGTCTCCCTCATTACCTCTATCAAAACCTAGCAATCGTTCGCATAATAGTACTTAAGTTAACTGCCGATTAAATCTTTTATGGTGTAAACCATGCAGTTAGCAATTTCATTATAAATAAAGCTAATATATATTTGCGGGGGTATTTATTTTTCCTACTTTTGCAACCCGCTTCGGAGGAAGTGTTGGAGTTGCAAATATAGGCCTTACGGCATTGAAAACGGCGAAAAGAAAATAAAGTAGCTAATTACAAGCCACTTATAAAAAACTCAAAAAAACTTTAAAATAAAGTTTTGGAAAGTAAAAAAGTTTTCTACCTTTGCAACCCGCTACGGAGGTAACGACAACAAAGAGGAGAGAGAAAAGAGAGAGAGATTTGAAATACTGAGAGCTGCCTAAATAAGCAAACAAAGGAACTAAAAAAAAGTTTCATTTATTTTCAAATAAAGTTTGCAAGTTTAAATAAGTTTTCTACCTTTGCAGTCCCAAACAAAACGGGCGCCGACCAACGGATGTTGAAAAGGCAAATAAGACAAGATTGAAACAACCAATAACCGAGAGGGAAGTAGTGGACTAACAAAGACCACTGTCTGAACTGAAAACTAAAGGTTGCAACATATATAGATCACCGTGAGGTAAGATCGAAAAGTTCATTAAAGAGATATCATTTATACAACGCAGCGAGGCAAACAGTACGATTTCAAAGTACATGACACCAAGCTGTTTCTTAAGTCTATTCTATCAGACAATATAATAATAGAATACAAGACTATTTAATTTTAATAATACTAGAATAAGAATGGTCAGTGTTCAAACAACACATTTTACAATGGAGAGTTTGATCCTGGCTCAGGATGAACGCTAGCGGCAGGCCTAATACATGCAAGTCGAGGGGTAGAGAGAGCTTGCTTTCTTGAGACCGGCGCACGGGTGCGTAACGCGTATGCAACCTACCTTTATCTGGGGGATAGCCCGAAGAAATTCGGATTAACACCGCATAAAATCACAGTATCGCATGATACAATGATCAAATATTTATAGGATAAAGATGGGCATGCGT
>JBBSRF010000193.1:0-5293 GCA_038243335.1 Sphingobacteriales bacterium | reverse complement strand
TTATTCTAACATAAGCATAATTTATAGCCATGTATAATGTTATAATTACGCCTAAACCAATCATAATAGCTCTAGGAGTAACTTTTTTAGCATCCTTGACTTCTCCACCAAAGTTGATAGTTTGCTGATAGCCTCCAAAAGTAAATGAAACAGCGATTAAACATAAACCAAGCGCTTTTCCATAATCACTCCAACTAGGTGTAGTACCACTTAGATTTTTAAAAATTGGAGTTATACTTGTAGTTTGATCGCTAAAAAAAATAGCAGAAATTAAGGTAACTACCATTACCAATTTAATAATAGTCAATACATTTTGCGTTTTTGAACTTATTTTTAATCCGAGCAAGTTTATAGCATAAAAAATAAGAATACTAATCCCAGCAATAATTAATTTATAATCTGCTGTTTGCATTTCGGGGCTTAAAATTACCTTGCTTAGATATTCTGCGCCAATTAAAGCAACACCTGCTACAGAGGCGGCATTAGAAACGATGATAATACAATTAATAGCAAATGCTAAGGAAGGATGATAACAGACTGAAAAAATTTTATAATAGCCTCCTGTAACTGGATAACGAGATCCTATTTCTGCATAAGTTAGTGCACCACATAAAGCGATAAAGCCACCAACTACCCATGCTGCAAAGAATAATTCTGGTATTTGAGCTTTGCTAGCAACATTCACAGGTGTTCTGAAAATTCCCATTCCTATTACTAGACTAATAACGATCATTGAAAGATCGAACAGAGAGAGTTGTTTTTTTTCTGACATTTAGGTTAAAATTGATTTTGGAAGATACAAAAAAATAGTTTTCTGTTCTCAATTTTCAATTTGATTTTTGAAATTAAATATTCTTTAATTCAAAAAGTTCTCATTTTTATAAAATGTTTATTTGTGGAAACTTTATAATATGATTTGCGCAGCGATTAAGTTAAATTTGTGAAGCTAGGGTTTTCTTGGCCTCAATAACCTTCATTTCAACAAATATTGCTTTCCTGATGATAAATCGGAATTGCAAAAACGCATGCTATTATCATCTAAAACTAAATTTATGTCAGAACCAATTTATAACGAAGATAGTATTAAGTCACTTGATTGGCAGGAACACATTCGTCGTAGACCAGGAATGTATATTGGTAAACTTGGTGATGGTTCTGCACAAGATGATGGAATTTACGTGCTCTTAAAAGAAATCATGGATAACTCAATTGATGAGTTTATGATGGGAGCTGGTAAAATTATCGACATTACGTTAAGTGATACTAAAGTTAATATTCGTGATTATGGTAGAGGTATACCATTAGGAAAAGTAATTGACTGTGTTAGTAAAATGAATACTGGCGGAAAGTACGATAGTAATGCTTTTCAAAAATCTGTTGGAATGAATGGGGTAGGTACCAAGGCAGTAAATGCATTGTCAACGTCTTTTGTTGTACAAAGTTACAGAGATGGTAAAACAAAAAAAGTAGAATTTAGCAGGGGTTTAGTAACCTTAGAACATCCAGAAATAGAAACTACACAGCGTAATGGTACTGCTATAACTTTTTACCCTGATGACACTATCTTTAGAAACTACCATTACATACCAGATTTTGTAGAAAGTATGATTTGGAACTATGTGTTCTTAAACACAGGTTTAACAATAAGCTTAAATAATCAAAAATATTTTTCTGAGCGTGGTCTTTTTGATTTACTATCTAAAGAAAATAAGCCTGAAGAAATGCGATATCCAATTATTCATTTGAAAGGTATTGATATTGAAGTAGGGATGACCCATGGTCAGCAGTATGGAGAAAGTTATCATTCTTTTGTTAATGGTCAATATACTACTCAAGGAGGAACACATCAAGCAGCATTTAGAGAAGCAGTAGTAAAAACAATACGAGAATTTTATAAAAAGGAGTTTGATGCAAATGATGTGAGAGCTTCAATTATTGCGGCTGTTGCTATTCGTGTGCAGGAACCAGTTTTCGAATCGCAAACTAAAACGAAATTAGGTTCAGAAAAAATTGCTCCAGAAGGACAGTCTGTTAGAACCTTTGTAAACGATTTTGTAAAGAAAGAATTGGATGACTATTTGCACAAACATACTGATGTTGCTGATGCACTTTTAAAAAGAATAATCCAATCTGAAAGAGAGCGCAAAGATATTGCTGGGATAAAAAAACTTGCAAATGATAGAGCTAAGAAAGCATCTTTACACAACAAAAAGTTAAGAGATTGTAAAGTTCATTTCAATACTCCACATGAAAAAAGATATGAAACAACGTTATTTATTACTGAAGGAGATTCTGCATCTGGATCAATTACAAAATCTAGAGATGTAGATTGTCAGGCTGTTTTTAGCTTAAAGGGTAAACCCTTAAATTGTTATGAATTAACCAAAAAGGTGGTGTATGAAAATGAAGAGTTTAATTTATTACAACATGCTTTAAATATTGAAGATGGTTTAGAAGGGCTGCATTATAATAATATTGTAATTGCTACTGATGCAGATGTGGATGGTATGCACATTCGTTTGTTGATGATGACTTTCTTTTTACAATTTTTCCCAGATTTGGTAAAAGCTGGTCATGTTTATATTTTACAAACGCCATTATTTAGAGTAAGAAATAAAAAAGAAACGATTTATTGCTACAGTGATGAAGAACGTAGAAATGCGATAGAAAAGTTAGGGGGTAAGCCCGAAATAACTCGATTTAAAGGTCTTGGGGAAATCTCTCCAGACGAGTTTGGTTTATTTATAGGAAAAGATATTAGGCTAGATCCTGTAATTTTAAAAGAACAAACTATCAAAAAATTGTTAGAGTATTACATGGGTAAAAATACACCAGAAAGACAACAACATATTATTAAAAACTTGAGAATAGAAAAAGATGAAATTAAAGAAGCGCAACAACAAATTATATCAAAGGATATAGAATTAGTGTAGTTTATTAGTTTTGGCTTTTAATAATTAAATTTTCTTTACATTTATAAATCCCTATTTATTATTTACTTTGCTATAAGTGTATACTTATTAGCTTAATATATTTTAAATAAAAATTTATGCCGATTACAGTTGCCAAAAATCGATCTATTCGATATGGTTTAATTATTTTTCTAATAATTTCACTATTCTTATGTGCCATAGTTTTTTATATCCGTAATAATAAGGGTAATGAACTAAATAATAATGTTAATCAACTTGCACAGTTAAGAGAAGACTACTCTCAAATAGATTCTTGTATTTATATTTTATATAATGCAGATAATAATAGTAGGCTTTATCTCTTGTCTGCTGAAAAAAAATACATCAAAGATTATTTTATAGATATTAATCAGGTCTCAGATATTTTAGGTAGACTAAAAATTGACAGCAAAGGAGATCATTCAGAAAATTTAAAAGGATTAGTTAATCAGAAAATAATCAGAACTAATTTATACTTAAGATTAATAGGTTTAAAAGACAGTTTAATAAGTAATGCTTTTAATCTCGATACAAATAAAAATAACTTTGGGCCTCTTAAAACTGAAGAAATTACTTATCGAAAATTTAAGATCACTTCTACTATAGATACAATTAAGAACGAGGTTAAAGAAAAGCCTGTAAAAAAATTATTTGGCAGATTAGCAGATGCATTTTCTAATAAGAAAACAAAAGCAAAAAAATTAGATACAGCTGCCACTATCGTAATAACCAAAACAAAATTAGATACATCTCTTCAAGGCAAAAGGTTTAATGAATTGCAAATGAGGAATATGAAGTCTTATTTTCAAAATTTATATAAAACTAATAACTTACTTAAAAAAAATGAGATAAGCATTCTGCATATTAATAATAGAATAACTACAGAATTAGTCTCCTTATTGCAAGAGTATAAATATGTAGAGAAAAGTTTTGCTGGGGAGAATAAATTAGCAATTAAGTTTAAAATAGAAAACACTTTTAAAAGTATAGATAATATATACTTATTAAGTATAGGATTACTTATTCTGTTGTTAATTGTTATCATGTATAATTTATGGAAAATCTATAAAAATGAAAATGAGTTAATAAATTTTAGTCATCAAGCATCTCAATATGTAAGTTCTAAAAGTAAATTTTTAGCAAATATGAGTCATGAGATTAGAACGCCACTAAATTCAATAATTGGTTTTTCCGAGCAAATCTGTCAAGGCGAGCTAAACGAACAACAAACTATACAAGTTAATGCGATAAGAAGTTCTTCAGTTATGTTACTTGATGTAGTAAATAATATTCTTGATTTATCTAAATATGAAACAGGTAAAGCTAGTTTTGATAAAACAAACTTTATTCCTTTTGATTCGATTAATGAAGTGATAAATAGTATTATTATACAGGCGACTAAAAAAGGGATTAAATTAGAAAGTGAAATTTTATTTAAAGATGACTTTTACTTTTCTGGAGATTCACTTCATTTAAAGCAAGTTATAATGAACTTATTAAGTAATGCGATCAAATTTACTGATAAAGGCTCAGTTAAACTTAAGGCTGATGTTTTACACTATAACAAGAAGAGTTCTTTATTAAAAATTCAAATTATTGATACTGGTGTTGGTATTGCTTTTGAAAATTTAGAAATGATATTTGATGAATTTGCCCAAGTTTACTTTTCATCAACACAAATAAAGCAAAAGGGCACGGGTTTAGGGTTAGCTATCTGTAAAAAGATTGTAGAGTTTCAAGGTGGTAAAATTGCGGTAACAAGTGAGTTAGGAAAAGGATCTAATTTTAGCTTTGAAATACCTTACGAAACAAGTCTAATAGAAAATGTATCAGAAATCAAAAGTATAAATGTTTCTAAAGAAGAAGATTTAAATGGTAAACGGGTTTTAGTGGTAGATGACAATAAGATGAATATTTTATTAGCTCAAACTGTGTTGAAAAAATATAAGTTTAAAATAGATGTTGCTTACGATGGTAAGGAGGCATTTAAATTGTTTGAAAATAATATTTATGATATGATACTTACAGATATTCAAATGCCAGAAATGGGAGGTGTTGAGCTAACCTGTGCGATCAGAGCATATCAAGATCAGAGTAAATTTAATATTCCAATTTTAGGTATTACAGCAAATATTTTACACGAAGATAGAAAAAATTACATACAATCAGGAATTAATGATTTAGTATTAAAACCATTTTCAGAAAGAGAATTGATAGATAAAATTGTAGAATATATTGCTTAATTATTGATCAGAACATTCGGTTGTATCTTCCGGATGCTGCGGTGGCAACACATCAACTTTCTTTTCTACAATTGTAATTTTAGTGTGCACTGCATATTT
>JBBSRF010000192.1:0-5314 GCA_038243335.1 Sphingobacteriales bacterium | reverse complement strand
GGGAAGGAAAGTAGATTTTAGAAATACAATTATCATCATGACATCTAACATTGGCGCTCGCCAATTGAAAGATTTTGGTGCTGGTGTTGGTTTCTCTACATCTGCAAAAGTTAACCAAACTGATGCGCATAGTCGTGGTGTGATTGAAAATGCGCTAAAAAGAGCTTTTGCTCCAGAATTTTTAAACAGAGTGGATGATGTAGTGGTGTTTAACAGCTTAGGTAAAGAAGAAATCTTTAAAATTATCGACATCGAATTGAAAGCTTTATTTGGTCGTGTGCATGATCTAGGTTACGAAGTTAAATTGACTGAAGACGCTAAAGAATTTATTGCTGATAAAGGGTTTGATATTGCTTTTGGTGCTCGTCCGTTAAAACGTGCGATACAGAAATACTTGGAAGATCCAATTGCTGAAGAAATTTTAAAAGGCGAAATTGCTGAAGGAGATACTTTAGAAATTGATTATGATAAAGAGAAAGAAGAAATTACTGTATTGAACAAAAGTAACGGTAAGAAAAAGAAAAAAGAAGAGGGAGCATAGCCCCTAAGTCTCTTACCCGATAGCTATCGGGTTTATTTCAGGGTCTTTTCTAAATAGATGCTGAAATAAATTCAGCATGACGATTTGAATAAAAAAATGCCTTGTAAAGAATTTACAAGGCATTTTTAATTTGATTTCTATGCAATAGAAAGGTTTTTCAATTGTTTTGCAAGGCTTATAGTAAGTTCACTAGAAGCTTTAACTAAAGGCAACCTGACAATATCATCACAAATATTTAATGTTTTTAGCACAGATTTAACACCTGCTGGATTTCCCTCTGCAAACATTAACCTTGTAATTTCTAATAAGTTTAAATGAGCAGGTAAAGCTTCAGCATAATTGCCTTTTAAACATAACCTAACCATATCAGATAATTGTTTCGGCAATGCATTTCCAATTACAGAAATTACACCAACTGCACCTATTGAAATCATAGGTAAAGCAATTGGATCATCACCAGAAATTAAAAGAAAATCTGCAGGTTTATCTCTCATTATTGCATTAAACTGCTCAAAACTCCCTGATGCTTCTTTGGTGGCGATGATGTTTTTAAAATCATGTGCCAATCTGCAAGTTGTTTCTGGACTCATATTGCTTCCAGTTCTTCCGGGAACATTATATAAGATGATAGGTAATTCGCTTAACTCACTTAAATATTTATAATGCTGATAAATTCCTTCTTGTGTTGGTTTGCTATAATATGGGCTAACTGAAAGTATAGCGCTATAATGATTGCTTTCAAACGTTTTAATATTGTCGCCAATTTCGTAAGTATCATTACCACCAATACCAGCAACTAATGGTAAACGATTATTGTTAATTTCAGCGGTAAATTCCCACACCTTCTTCTTCTCATCCTTGCTCAATGTGGCTGTTTCGCCTGTTGTACCTAATGATACAAGGTAATCTATACCTCCATCAACCAAGTGATTAATCAGTTTTTTTAATCCCTGATAATCTACCGATCCGTCTGTGTTAAAGGGTGTAACTAACGCTACACCAGTTCCGTGAAATTTGTTCATTTTATTGTTTTGTTATTTTATTACCACCAAAGCACAAAGGGCACAAAGGTTTTAGTTTATTAGTGTTAAATTATAAAAAACCATATTGTAAGATTGTTTATTACAACATAATCTTGGTGTTCTTAGTGTCTTTGCGGTTTATAGTATCAATTCTAATAACTCATCTTCACTTATCAATGATATATTTAACTTATTAGCTTTTTCTAGTTTAGCTGGCCCCATATTATCCCCAGCTACTAAATAATTAAGCTTTGCAGAAATGCTACTTAAAATTTTACCACCGTTTTCTTCAATCAAAGTTTTTAATTCTTCTCTACTATGCTTTTCGAAAACACCCGAAATTACAAATGTTTTTCCAATTAGTTTATCACTTTGCAATAAAACTTCAGTTTCCACAACATTGAATTGTAATCCTGCTTGTTTTAAAAGCACTATTTGTTCTAAATGTTCGGTTTTACTAAAGTATTCTTGAATGCTTTCTGCAATTCTGTCACCAATCTCATCAACTGCAATTAATTCCTCTAGACTTGCATTGATTAAATTATCAATGTTTTTTAATCCTCGTGCTAATTTCTTAGCAACAGTTTCCCCTACATATCTAACCCCTAAACCAAATAATACTTTTTCAAATGGCATTTGTTTAGAAGTTTCGATTCCTTTTAACATATTTTCAATCGATCGCTCTCCAAAACGTTCAATTAGTTTAAGCTCATCCGCATTTTCGTACAAAGTATATAAATCACTAATGTGTTTTACTAATCCTCTGTGATAAAAAGTTTCAATGGTTTCATCACCTAAACCATCTATGTTCATCGTTTTGCGACCAATAAAATGCTGTATTTTGCCTACAATTTGTGGTGGGCAACCTTCATCATTCGGACAATAAATGGCAACTTCCCCTTCCTTTCTAATTAATTCAGTTTGGCATTCTGGGCAATTTGTGAGGTATAAAACTGGTTTAGCATTTGGTTCTCTTAATTCGAGATTTACGCTAATAATTTTCGGAATAATTTCTCCGCCTTTTTCTACAAAAACGGTATCATGTTCATGTAAATCTAAACGGATAATCTCGTCTGCATTATGTAAGGTTGCACGTTTCACAGTTGTGCCAGCCAATAAAACTGGTTTCAAGTTTGCTACTGGAGTTACAGCGCCAGTTCTACCCACTTGATAAGTAACTTTTTCTAAAACTGTCTGTACTTCGGCGGCTTTGTATTTATAAGAAATTGCCCAACGAGGAGACTTAGCAGTGTAGCCTAATTCCTGTTGTTGCGCAATGCTATTTACTTTAATTACAATTCCATCAATATCATAGCCCAAATTAAATCTTTTCACTTCCCAATAAGAAATGAAATTTAAAACGTCTGCTATGTTTTTGCTAAGTTTACTATGTTCAGAAGTGTTGAAGCCCCACTTTTTAACACTTTGTAAACTTTCCCAATGGGTTTTAAACTGCTCTTTTTCACTGTGAAATGAATATAAAAAACAGTCCAGCGGTCTTTTGCTTACTTCCTTACTGTCTTGCATTTTAACAGTTCCAGAGGCAAAATTTCTTGGATTAGCGTAACTTATTTCACCCAATTCTTCTCGTGCAGCATTTAGTCGTTCAAAAGCTTTTCGATGCATAAAAACTTCCCCTCTTATTTCAAAAACTGCAGGTATTCCATCACTTTTTACTTTATGCGGAATGGTATGAATTGTTTTAATGTTATTGGTTACATCATCACCCTGTGTACCATCTCCACGTGTTACTGCTCTTACTAAAGTTCCATTTTCGTAGGTTAAACTAATAGATAGACCATCAAATTTCAATTCACAAACATATTCGAAATCCTCACCAATTGCTTTTTTAACACGCTCATCAAAATCCCTTAAATCTTGTTCATTATAAGTGTTGCCCAATGATAACATTGGCCATTTGTGAGTTACGGTTTCAAAATTTTTAGTAATATCTCCACCAACTTTTTGGGTGGGAGAGTTTGGGTCTGCAAATTCTGGATGTTTTTTTTCTAATTGAATTAGTTCTTCTAACTTTTTATCGAATTCATAATCGCCAATAGTTGGCATTGCCAAAACATAATAATCATAGGTATGTTGGTTTAACTGTGCAACCAGCGCATCCATTTGTTCTCTTATAGCAAAAATCGACATATTACAAATATAATTATTTGTATTGAAATATCAGATATGAGAATTAAGAAGGAAGATTAATGTTTTAATTTACTTTCTATTTCTTCAAAAATAGTAAGGTAATCCTTTTCTAAAATTGTTTGATAGATTGCTAATTTTTGGGTTAATAATAAGGTAGTTTCTTCATTAAATGGGTTTTCCCATAAACGCATACAAATACGTTTTAAAGCATAGCCGATGTTGTCGATTTTTTGATAGCTAAATAAATATCTGCTAGACCTAAAACTAGTAAAGAATTTGAAAAATCGTTCAGTATCATCATAACCACATCTATTTAAAAAGTTATCCAAATCATTCTCATTTACTGTATCTAAATGATCATATAAGGTACTAATATTTATTTTTCCGTTAACAACTAATAGATGGTCTAAAACCAACTCAACCCCAATATGTGATAGAAAAGATGGTCTAACTGGGCTGTCTTTTAGAATTGGTAAAAGCAATTGCTTTAATTTAGCCATTTGGTCCATGAAGAAATCAGAAGAGTGGAATATCAAATCCACTTCTAAATGCCTTTTCCAGCCTATTAATAAGGCGTTTAACTGGAGGTCTTCATTAAATAATTCTTCATTTTTTTGAGGAAATAAATTCCACTCTTTCTCTGCATTTTTAACCAAATCTGGCAAAATTGTGCCGATTACCATATTAGAATTTAGGTTTTGTCTTTCAAAATAATAGTGCGAAAGGAAGTTCATGCTTTAAATATAAGTAGAATTAGTAAATCATTAACTAATTACCTGATTTGTTAATAGGCTAATTATTATATTTGCGACCTAAAATTACAACTGATGAAAAATTTTGTAGATGAATTGCGTTGGAGAGGTATGTTGCATGATATTATGCCAAATACTGAAGAAAAGTTAAAAGAAGGTATGACTTCTGGTTATATTGGTTTTGACCCAACCGCAGATTCTTTACATGTTGGTCATTTAACCCAAATCATGACTTTGATCCATTTTCAGAGAGCAGGGCATAAGCCTTTCGCCTTAGTAGGTGGCGCAACCGGTATGGTTGGCGATCCGTCTGGAAAATCTGATGAGCGTAATTTGCAAACACCAGAAATGATTGAGCATAACCTTAATGGCATGAAAAAACAATTGGCAAAATTCTTAACTTTTGAGGATGTTGGTAATGGCGCTGTAATGGTTAAAAATGCCGATTGGTTTAAGGATATGAACTTATTTGCATTTATTAGAGATGTGGGTAAGCACATTACTGTTAACTACATGATGGCGAAGGATAGTGTGAAAAGACGTTTAGATGGTGATAATGGCTTGTCTTTTACTGAATTTTGCTATCAATTGATACAAGGCTACGATTTCTATTATTTATGGAAAAATAAGAATTGTTTGGTTCAAATGGGTGGTTCTGATCAGTGGGGAAATATTGTTACTGGTACAGAATTGATTAGAAGAAAAGACCAAGGAACAGCATATGCAATAACTACGCAGTTAATTAAAAAAGCTGATGGCACTAAATTTGGTAAAACAGAAAGTGGTGCGATTTGGTTAGATGCAGAAAAAACTTCTCCCTATAAATACTACCAATTTTGGTTAAATGC
>JBBSRF010000191.1:0-5321 GCA_038243335.1 Sphingobacteriales bacterium | reverse complement strand
CAGAGGTGAAGGAAGCAGTTTGGAAAAACCAATTAACGAAAACGCACTCTATTCGTGATTTTCAAATTAATTTTGTCTATGAATCTTTAAAAAGAATTCTAGAAAAAACATCAGAAGGGTTAACCACTTCAGGATTTGAAAAATTAGACGCAAATACCTCTTATTTATTTGTTTCTAATCATCGAGACATAATTTTAGATACTTCTTTATTGAATGTGTGTTTGCATGAGCATGGTTTAATCATGACCGCTTCTGCTATTGGTGACAACCTAGTTCAAAAAGATTTTTTACTAAATTTATCAAAATTAAATAGAAATTTTTTAGTTCAAAGAGGCTTGTCGCCAAGAGAACTATTGCAAAGTTCAAAATTGTTATCTGATTATATTTATCATTTGCTTTCTAAAGAAAACAGATCAGTTTGGATTGCGCAAAGAGAAGGTAGAACAAAAGATGGGAATGATGCAACGCATCCTGGTGTTTTAAAAATGCTAGCCATGGCATCTACAGAAAAATCGACTATTGATTACTTTAAGAAAGTTAAAATAGTTCCTGTTTCTATTTCTTATGAATATGACCCTACTGATGCTTTAAAGATGCCTCAATTATTAGCGCAAGCAAACGATGAGGTGTATATAAAAGAGAAAAACGAAGATTTTAATACGCTTATAAGTGGCATAATAGGTCAAAAAAAGCACATTCATATTCATGTTGGCGATATTTTAGATAAAGAACTTGATGCAATTACTGAAACTAATACAAATAAGCAAATTCAAAGTGTGGCGCAATTAATAGACGATTCGATATTACAATCCTATTATTTATGGCCTACAAACTACATTGCCTATGATGTGTTGAATGGTACAAAACAATTTTCAACAAAATATACCGATGAAGAAAAACAACTTTTTTTAAGGCGTTTTGAATTAAAAGTAGATAAAGAAAATCTCACATTAAAAGAGGGTTTCTTAGCGATGTATGCTAATCCTGTTGTTAATAAATTAAAGTATGAACATGCTGGAAAATAAGTCAAATATATTACTTATTTACACAGGAGGTACTATTGGTATGGTGAAAGACTTTGAAACTGGCACCTTAAAAACCTTCAATTTCAAGAAATTATTAAAGAATATTCCAGAGTTAAAATTATTAGATTGCAGCATAGAAACGGTTTCATTCAAAGAACCTATAGACTCGTCTACTATAAATATAGCACACTGGAAAAAAATCGCTTTGCTTATTAAAGATAATTATGAGGCCTTTGATGGCTTTGTGATTCTTCATGGTTCAGATACCATGTCTTATAGTGCATCTGCGTTGAGTTTTATGTTGGAAAACCTGGCAAAACCAGTAATTTTCACAGGATCTCAGTTGCCTATTGGAGATTTACGCACAGATGCCAAAGAAAATCTAATTACAGCAATACAATTAGCATCTCTTCGAGAAAAGGGAGATGCGGTGATTCAGGAAGTAGGCTTGTATTTTGAATACAAATTATATAGAGGAAATAGAACTACTAAAATTAGTGCAGAGCAGTTCAATGCATTTTCGTCGCCAAACTTTACAGAATTAGCAGAATCTGGCGTGCATCTGAAAATAAATAATTCATTATTGTTAAAAATAAATGCTGGCAAAGCCTTAAAAGTGAATACTGACTTTAATGATCAAGTGCTCATTTTAAAACTTTTCCCTGGGATTAACCTATCAGTTTTACAAAATTGTATCCTAAATTCAGATTTAAAAGGAATTGTTTTAGAAACTTATGGATCTGGAAATGCACCTACAGAAATTGGTTTTTTGAACATTCTTGAAGAGGCTATTAAACGCAACATACATATTATTAACGTTACCCAGTGTAGTGGTGGAAAAGTGGCGATGGGAAAATACGAAACTAGCACAGAGTTAAAGCGTATTGGTGTCATTTCGGGTAAAGATATCACCACGGAAGCGGCAATCACAAAATTAATGTACCTATTAGGTCATAAAGTTTCAGGGGCTGTTTTTAAAACAATTTTTGAAACATCACTGCGTGGCGAAATGAGTTAAAGCCTTGAAGAATAGCGTTTTTATATGATAAACATTGGTTTAGCTGTAGATGAATTCGATTTTGTAATTGTTAAAGTTTCTTTTTATTATTTTCAATGGACCCAAATAAATTTTTTAATTCATATTTTATTTTATACTTTTAACCCCAATTAACTAATTAAAATTTAAGAACTAAAGCAATGAAAAGATTATTTTCTATTTTAGCAATCAGTGTGCTTATGACATTTAGTAGTGTTCAAGCGCAACAAGAATCAACAACGACAGATAATACAGCAGTTGAACAAACAGTAGAAAGTACTTCTGATGAAGAACCAGCTACGGTTCCTGTTACAACTAGCAATTCAGTAGACACAGAAGCAACCTTTACACAAAAAATGAAACAACGTTTCATTGAAGGTGGTCCTGGTTTTATGGGTATTGTATTAATCTGTTTAATTTTAGGTTTGGCAATCAGTATTGAAAGAATTATTTATTTAAACCTTTCTACTACAAATTCAAAAAAATTAATTTCTGACGTAGAAGATGCTCTTAAATCTGGTGGTGTAGAAGCAGCTAAGGAAGTTTGTAGAAATACAGCTGGTCCAGTAGCTTCAATATTCTATCAAGGTTTAGACAGACAAGCACAAGGAATAGATGCAGCTGAAAAAGCGATTGTTGCTTATGGTGGAGTTCAAATGGGACAATTAGAGAAAAATGTTTCTTGGATTTCTTTATTTATTGCATTAGCGCCGATGTTAGGTTTCATGGGTACAGTAATTGGTATGATTGAAGCGTTTGACCAAATCCAATCAGCAGGTTCTATGGAGCCGTCTTTAGTTGCTGGAGGTATTAAGGTTGCATTATTAACAACAGTTTTTGGTCTTATTGTTGCTATTATATTACAAGTTTTTTATAATTACATTATTGCAAAAATCGATTCAATTGTAAACGATATGGAAGACGCTTCTATTAGTTTAATCGACGTTTTATCAGACTACAAAAAATAATAACCCTCAAATAGCAAACTATTATGAACTTACATAAGTTAACAAAAATAGCCGCTATTATCATTGCAGTAATTGGTTTGTTTTTCTTAGGAGCTTTAATGGCTTCAGGAGCTGAACCTGCAAAGAATAGTTGGATCACACCATTAATATTATTATCATATATTGTTTTAGCATTATGTGTATTTATAGTATTAGTATACGTACTTAAAAATTTATTCTCTAGTAAAGAGAGTTTAAAGAAAACATTAATTGCCGTGGGATTGTTCCTTGCGGTAATGGTAATCTCTTACATTGTAGCCGATGGTTCTGATGTAAAAGCAGGTGGAGTTGTTTACTCTGGCTCTACTACAAAATTAGTTAGTGCTGGTTTAATGGCTTTCTATATATTAGGAGCAGTTGCGATTGCAACTATGATTTGGTCTACATTAAGTAAATTTAAAAAATAATTATGGCAAAAAGAGAAGCACCAGAGGTAAATGCTGGTTCAATGGCAGATATTGCCTTCCTTCTTCTAATCTTTTTCTTGGTAACCACCACTATTGGTGTCGATCAGGGTATCAATAGATTGTTGCCTCGTTTTGAAGATACTCCTGTAGTGCCAATTATTAACGAGCGTAATATTATGCGTGTTTTAGTAAACATGGATAACCAATTATTAGTTAATGAAGAAGTGATGGAAATTCAGGATTTACGTGCCTATGCTGTTAAGTTTCTAGATAATAATGGATTAGGTAACTGTAATTATTGTGCAGGTGCCAAAGATCCTTCATTGTCTGACAATCCAGATGAAGCTGTAATTTCTTTGTCAAACGATGGGCAAACTTCTTATGAAACTTATATTGCTGTTCAAAATGAATTAGTAGCTGCTTATTACGAATTAAGAGATAAGCAAAGTATGAGAAGATTTAGTAGAACATATCGTGAACTTGAGTTTGTTGCAACAGATCCTGCATCGAGAGCTATTAAGGGTTTAGTTGAAGAATTAGAGCCTAAAGTGAAAGAAATTCAAGAGATGTATCCTATGCGTCTTTCTGAAGCAGAACCTAAAAAAAATAACTAAAATTTAAATTAGAAGATATGTCTAAATTTAGAAAGAAAAAGTCGGGTGGAACTCCTGGAATATCAACGGCTTCCCTGCCAGATATTGTTTTTATGTTATTATTCTTCTTCATGACGGCAACAACAATGAAAGATAGTGATTTGAAAATTGAAAATAGATTACCAAAAGCAAATCAAACAGCAAAGTTGCACAAAAAGCAATATGTGATGTATATCTATGCTGGTAGAGTAAAAGATAATTATGCTGCAACTCTTGGTTCTAGTGATAGAATACAGTTAAACGATAGAATTTCAAATGTATCAGATATTAGAAGTTTTGTTATTAATGCTAGAGAATCTAGAAATTCTGAAGATGAGCGCTACTTAACGGCATCTTTAAAATTTGATAAAAATGTAAAAATGGGACTTGTTCAAGATATTAAACAAGAACTGCGTAAGTCAGATCAATTAAAAGTGAATTATACAACTACACAAGGTGATCCTGTGACAAGATAATATTAATTTTATAGTAAAAAAAGGTACGCACTGCGTACCTTTTTTATTATTTTTATAGGATGAAAAATAGTTTCTATTTATTTTTATGCTGCTTCATAAGTGGTTTTGCACAAGATGTTGATCGAAAACTTCCTGTCGATTCGCTATTTAGAGAAGACCAATTCTACTTTTCCTTGTCGTATAACCTGATGAGAAAAAAGCCTGATTTTTACTCGCAGTATTCATTTTCAGCAGGATTGACGATAGGTTTTTTAAGAGATATGCCAATTTCAAAAAATAGACATTGGGCAATTGCCAGTGGTTTGGGCTATTCTTATAACGATATTAAACATAATATTCAGGTAGTTCCTAATTCGCCAGTAAATGATTATAATTACCAATTCTCGTTTAAAACTAATAAGATATTACTACATTATGTGGAGCTTCCTGTAGAATTACGATGGAGAAATGCGAAATATGAAAGTCATAAATTCTGGCGTATTTACACGGGTTTTAAAGCAAGTTATCTCTTTTCTGATAAGTCAATTTATGAAAACGGAAATGAAGTCTATAGAGTGAATAGCAACAAAGACTTGAATAAATGGCAGTACGGGCCTTATTTAAGTGTGGGTTATAATACAGTTAATTTATATGTCAATTTCCCCTTGAATCCAATTTTTAAGGACGTGTCAATAGAAAACAAAACATTACAATTAACTTCATTTAACGCTGGATTTATTTTTTATATTTTATAAAAAT
>JBBSRF010000190.1:0-5369 GCA_038243335.1 Sphingobacteriales bacterium | reverse complement strand
TGTTGAAGTAGAAATCAAAGTTTAATGATTTTATGAAACAACAAAAAAGCCCTTAAGGATATCCTTAAGGGCTTTTTTGTTGTTTCATAAAATCATTAAACTTTGATTTCTACTTCAACACCGCTAGGTAATTCAAGTTTCATCAATGCATCAACAGTTTTAGAGTTAGAGCTATAAATATCTAAAAGACGTTTATAAGAACACAATTGAAATTGTTCACGTGCTTTTTTGTTCACGTGTGGTGAACGCAAAACAGTGAAAATTTTCTTTTCTGTTGGCAACGGAATTGGTCCGCTAACTACTGCACCCGTAGGTTTAACAGTTTTAACGATTTTCTCAGCAGATTTATCTACCAAGTTGTAATCGTAAGATTTTAATTTAATTCTAATTCTTTGGCTCATGTTCTTTTTAATTATGACTTCCTGTTAGAGCTATTAATAACAGGTTATCGGATTTATCTTTTTGTGATTTCACCGATTTCAATGATTACACCGATAGCTAAATCAGTGTAATCACCTTAATCTGTGTAATTTATTTAATCATCAGACTTAACTTTTCCTTTTGATTTTGCAACTACTTCGTCTTGTACATTTTTAGGAGCAGCTTCGTAGTGATCAAACTCCATTGTAGAAGTTGCACGGCCAGAAGTAATGGTACGTAATTGAGTTACATAACCAAACATTTCTGATAAAGGCACAGTTGCTTTAATTACTTGCGCACCTGCACGACTATCCATACCTAACAATTGACCACGACGACGGTTCATGTCACCAATTACATCACCCATGTTTTCTTCAGGAGTTAAGATTTCGATTTTCATGATTGGCTCCATCAAAGTAGGCTTACATTTTGGCAAAGCCTCACGATATGCCATACGAGCAGCAAGCTCAAATGATAAAGCATCCGAATCGACCGCGTGGAATGAACCATCAATCAAACGTACTTTCATATCAGGAAGTGGATATCCAGCTAAAACACCGTTAGTCATTGCCGAAGCAAAACCTTTTTCTACTGAAGGAATAAATTCACGAGGAATTGAACCACCTGTAATTTCGTTTACAAATTGTAAACCACCTTTTTCATAATCAGCATCTATTGGAGAGATAACAACTGAAATATCAGCAAATTTACCACGACCACCAGATTGTTTTTTGTAGGTTTCTCTATGATTTGTTGTTCCAAAAATAGCTTCCTTGTAAGCTACTTGTGGTGCACCTTGATTTACTTCTACTTTAAATTCACGCTTTAAACGATCAATTAAAATATCTAAGTGAAGCTCACCCATTCCAGAGATTACTGTTTGACCAGTATCTTCGTCAGTTTGAACTCTAAATGTAGGATCTTCTTCAGCTAATTTAGATAAACCCATACCTAATTTATCAACGTCTGCTTGAGTTTTAGGCTCAATTGCTAAACCAATTACTGGCTCAGGGAAGTTCATTGATTCAAGGATGATCGGATTTTTCTCTTCACAAAGTGTATCTCCCGTTTTAATATCTTTAAAGCCTACAACCGCAGCAATATCTCCAGCACCTACATTAGGAATTGGGTTTTGTTTGTTAGCATGCATTTGGAAAATACGAGAAATACGTTCTTTGTTTTCAGAACGAGCATTGTAAACGTAAGAACCAGCTTCTAAGTTACCAGAATAAACGCGGATAAAACATAAACGACCTACGAAAGGATCCGTTGCAATTTTAAAAGCTAAAGCTGCAAAAGGCTCTTTTTCACTTGGTTGACGAGTAATTTCTTCACCAGTATCTGGGTTAGTACCCGTAATTCCTTCAACGTCCATTGGTGACGGCAATAATTCCATCACATAATCCAACATCGTTTGTACACCTTTATTTTTGAAAGATGAACCACAAACCATAGGAACAATTTTAGCATCTAATACTGCTTTACGTAAGGCATCAAGAATTTCACGTTCAGTTATAGAATTTGGATCTTCGAAGAATTTCTCCATCAAAGACTCATCATAGTCAGCAACAGATTCTAATAATTTCTCTCTCCACTCAGCAACCTCATCTAACATATCTTCTGGAATTGGCACTTCTGTAAAGGTCATACCTTTATCATGCTCATTCCAAACGATACCACGGTTGTTAATTAAATCAACAACTCCTTTAAAGTTTTCTTCACCACCAATAGGTAATTGCAGTGGAACCGCATTACTACCTAACATGTCTTTAACCTGCTTCACAACTTTTAAGAAATCGGCGCCAGAACGGTCCATTTTATTAACGAAACCTATACGAGGTACGTTATAATTATTAGCTAAACGCCAGTTAGTTTCAGATTGAGGCTCAACACCATCAACAGCTGAAAACAAGAATACTAATCCGTCTAATACACGTAATGAGCGATTTACTTCTACAGTGAAATCCACGTGACCAGGGGTATCAATAACGTTTACATGGTATTTTTGTCCTCTATAATTCCAATCTACAGTTGTAGCAGCAGAAGTAATGGTAATACCACGTTCTTGCTCTTGTGCCATCCAATCCATTGTTGCAGCACCTTCGTGTACTTCACCAATTTTATGACTAACTCCCGAATAATAAAGAATACGTTCAGTAGTAGTTGTTTTACCAGCATCAATGTGAGCAGCGATACCGATGTTTCTTGTATATTTTAAATCTCTTGACATTATAATTTATTGATTACTACGATTTTTAAATGATTACACCGATTATCTATATTTTAAATAATCGGCGTAATATTTTTATCTATGTATCTTTATTTAATTAAAAACGGAAATGTGAGAACGCTTTATTAGCCTCAGCCATTTTATGCGTATCTTCTTTCTTTTTAACTGCTGCACCTTCACCTTTAGCTGCTGAAACCATTTCACCTGCTAATTTCTCTTTCATAGTTTTTTCACCACGTTTACGAGCGTAAGTGATTAACCATTTCATGCCTAAAGCAATTTTACGGTCTGGTCTTACCTCTGTAGGAACCTGGAAGTTTGCACCACCTACTCTACGAGATTTAACCTCTACTGCTGGACTGATATTTACTAAAGCACGTTTGAAAACTTCTAATCCACTTTCACCAGCTTTTGTTTCTGCAATTTCTACTGCATCATAAAAAATAGCATAAGCGATAGATTTTTTTCCATCGTACATCATATTGTTTACAAATCTTGTAACCTGAACATCGTTAAATTTAGGATCAGGAAGAATAATTCTCTTTTTTGGTTTTGACTTTCTCATTTCTGTTTCCTCCTAATTATTTTTTCTTACCTTTTGCTGGTGCTGCTGCTGCTTGTCCTGGTTTAGGACGCTTAGTACCATATTTACTACGACGTTGATTACGACCTGCTACACCTGATGTATCTAATGCACCACGAATAATGTGGTAACGTACACCTGGTAAATCTTTAACACGACCACCACGAATTAACACGATTGAGTGCTCTTGTAAGTTATGACCTTCTCCTGGAATATAGGCATTCACCTCTTTACCATTGGTTAAACGTACACGGGCAACTTTACGCATTGCTGAGTTTGGTTTTTTAGGGGTAGTAGTATATACACGTGTACATACACCTCTTCGCTGTGGACAACTGTCCAACGCCGGAGACTTACTCTTGAACTCCAGTGCTACTCTACCTTTTCTAACTAATTGTTGAATGGTTGGCATTTCTTGCTTTTTGTTTTTTTATTTTATTTAAAAACTATCTTAACGGTCAGTCTATAACTAGGCCACATTAAGGGAATGCAAAAGTAGGAACTTATTTTGTGATAATCAAGCCTTTGCTAAGTTTTTTTTTGAAGCTAAGCCGCTAATGCTTAATGAGTAAAGAAGAGCGTATATTTTTACTAAACAATTATTTAATCAGAAGAAAAAATGAAAATATAATTTTATAGCAAAAAAAAATTTAATTATTATATATGAAAGAAATTTATCTTTTAGCCACTATCGTTCTACCCGTAATTAAATGAAACTCATAAATACGATATAGCCCATCATCAGAAATACTTATACTTTCTACTATGCTCGTTTTACTAAAACCATCGGTTACCATATCTCCAACTTTAATATCTTGTAAAATTAAAGTTGGAGTATCACCATTAATTCTAATCATATTATTTTCAAATTGTGTAATTTAAATATTATCAATTTAACAAAAAGTACTAAATTATATTATAATGGATAACCTATTTTAAAAAAAAATAACCTAATTTGCTTTTATATGTATGTCGAAATATATTAAGATTTACAACAAATTTACGCCAATCTTTAAACTATTAACCATAACCATTAATTTATAAAAATATGTTTATAATTTCACTTGGTATTATTATTATTATTGTTGGCTTTGTTATGGCTAAACAAGAGTCTTTAGTTGCCCATTATGCTGGAATAATTAAAATAGTCGGTTTGGTTATTATTTTAATAGGCGCTTCTACTTCTATGTTTAAAGTTATAGATGCCGGAGAAGTTGGTGTAAAAACTGTATTTGGAAAAGTAGATAATAGTGTTTTGTATAGTGGCTTGAATGTTATAAATCCAATAGCTGAGGTAACGGCTTTTGATGTTAAGACACAAAATTATACGATGTCTGGAATTAGAGATGAGGGTTCGAAAGAAGGTGATGATGCACTAAGAGTACTTTCTGCAGATGGACTTGAAGTAATTATAGATCTTTCAGTTTTATTTAAAGTTAAAGGTAGTGAGGCCCCAAATATTTTGAAAGAAATTGGAACAGATTATTTAGATAAAATAGTAAGGCCAGTTTCTAGAACAGCTATTAGAGATAATGCAGTCTCCTATGATGCAGTTGCCTTATACTCGAGTAAGAGAGACGAGTTTCAATCGAGAATTTTCGCTACTATAGAGAAAAGTTTTGCTAAAAGAGGCTTGGAGTTAGAACAACTCTTGGTACGTAACATCACACTTCCTGCTTCTGTAAAAGCTAGTATAGAATCTAAAATAAATGCCGAGCAAGATGCTCAAAAGATGACTTTCGTTCTCCAAAAAGAACGCCAGGAAGCTGAAAGAAAACGAGTTGAGGCACAAGGAATAGCAGACTACCAAAAAATTCTGTCCACTGGTTTAAGCGATAGACAACTACAATACGACTCTATTCTTGCACAAAAAGAAATTGCAAAGTCGCCAAACACAAAGGTGATTATTATGGGAAATAGTAAAGGTGCGCCAATAATTTTAGGTGGAAATTAAATCTTAGAAAAATTTAATTATATATTATTGATAGTTTACTATAGTGAAAGATTTAAAAATGACTGTAAAATAAAAACCATAAAAAACCCCCTAAATTTTTCAATTTAGAGAGTTCTCAAACCAAACTTAATTATAAACTATTTTTTAGTTTTTTTTGAAGCTTTCTTAGCTGCTTTCTTTGC
>JBBSRF010000189.1:0-5386 GCA_038243335.1 Sphingobacteriales bacterium | reverse complement strand
TGTCTACAGCAACAATATATTCAAGCTGAACTAAAGTCATATAGTTAAAATTTATATTTTCGTATAAAAGTATAAATTATATTGATAGTAAAAAATTAAGCATCTAATCTATGAAATATTGTTTCTGTTGCTTTAGCTTCTTCACCTTCGGGAGAAATATTAAAAGCACGTAAAATAAATTGATTTGGATTGATAATTTCTAATTCTGTTCGCCAGCCCCATGGAATTTCAATCCCAGGACCTCCATAACTTCCTAAAACTACAAATCCATTTTTAGCTTCATTTCCTTCGCTATGCATAATCGCAGTTCCCATGTGAAAAGTATCTACCCAGCTACAAAGACATTTGTCATTGTTTAAATCGTACGCCCACAACATTTTTCCTTCAAATGGCTTTTCTGTTAAAGAACCAGAATATTCAAAATTGAGAAACCTCCCATCCATAATTAAGCTAATTTCTGCTTGCATCGGCGATTCGTCTGCTAAAACATCTTTTTCAAACCAAGTAAGTGTGTTTCCACTCCAATTACCAACCAAACTTGCTAACTTTAAGTGAGGGCCAACCTCTTTGCTTATTTCTAATTTACTTTTACTCATTCAAATTAATTTAAGATTTACTTAAATTTACATAAAAAACTATTCTTTTGCATATGAATAAATTATTATTGATTTGTTACTTAATGTTAGCTTTAAGCTTAATGTTGGCTTGTAATGCTGCAATTTCAGATACTGATAAGCCTAGTTTACTAAATTATACGAGTAATGAAATTGGCTGGACAATTGAAATCCCGGCAGGATACAAATTAACTAGCCAAGTTAAAATGGATGCTGATGATCAAAAGGGTAAAGAAGCAATAGAAAAGGTTTATGACGGTGATCTTAAAATTGATAGCTTAAAACATTTGGTTAGTTTTACAAAAAATCAATTCAATTCATTTGACTCTACAATTGAACCTTATGAGGAAACAGAGTCTGGGGAATATGCTGCGAATAATGTTTTAATCCATAAATTAATATTCGATACCTACCATAAACAAGGTATGAAAATTGACACATCATCTGCTAAAATTGAGCTCAAAGGGCAATCATTTAATGCATTCTACATCAAAATTTATGGCCCAAATGGAGAGGTGGCACTTAACCAAATTATGTACAGTAAAATGTTAAAAGGATATGATTTTGGTGTAAACATCAATTACAATAATGAAGAAGATAAAAAAGCACTTGTAAATGCTTTTATGCTATCTATTTTTAGATAAATAATTAACTTCGTTGCCATGTCATCACATCACATTGTAAAAGAAAAGCAAGAACCGGCCTTATATATTCATGATTTTAATAATTTTGATGAGGAATATTTAGGGCAAATTTTAGAATGGAGTCCTACATTAATTGTTGCAGCAAACCAATACGAGAAGGCTATTTCTTTAGGTTTAAAAGTTGATGTTGTTTTTGGAAATGATGAAAACTTGATTATTCAAGAAAACACAAAGTTTATATTTGCAACAGTAGAAAATTTACAGACAATTGTTAAATACTTAATTGCCGAAAAATATCCGGCAGTAAACATTATCAGTAAGGAAAATAAGTTTGATGATTTAGTCTGTTACTTACCTGAAATTATTATCATTTTATTTACGAGTACTGAGAAAAGCTATGCTATAAAAAATGGATTTAGTGTTTGGAAACCTGCTGGTGCTAAATTTAATATTGATGTGATTTCTTATTTTGAAGCAACGAATTTAAAACAAGAGGATAATGGGTCTTTTGTGGTACAGAAGGATGGTTTTGTAAGTTTTAATTTTACCACTGCATATTTATTTTTGAGTGAATTATTATGATACTTTTTAGAAAAGCGAAAGAAGAAGATTTATCAATTATATGTAATCTGGCTGAGCAAATTTGGCCAAAAGCCTATGGTGAAATCATTGACCGAGAGCAGATAAGGTACATGTTAGATTTAATGTATAACAAAGGAGAGCTGCTTGCTCAGCTTCAACAAGGTTACACTTTTTTGATTGCAGAAGAGGGCTCAAAAGATGTAGGATTTGCTTGCTCATCTTTAATTGATTCTGCTACACAAACTTATAAATTACATAAACTTTATGTTTTGCCAGAAATGCAAGGTAAAGGAGTTGGTAAAATATTAATTAATGAAATTAAAAATTTAGCGGAACGCGAAGGCGGAAAATTTTTACAGTTGAATGTAAACCGCAATAATAAGGCTAAGGATTTTTACCTAAAAGGCGGGTTTAAAATAAAAGAAACCGTTGACGCTAATATTGGCAACGGTTTCTTTATGAATGATTATGTGATGGAACTAGAGATTGGTTAAAACCCTAAGACTTTCTTTAGTTTCTTGGTGCTAATTTAGGGATACGTGATGGAGTATCTTCTCCTTTTACTATGGTAACAGCACTTTTGGCGATAGCTTTAATCGTACTTAAAATATTTTCTACATCAAGTGTTTCATAAGAATCTGTTACCTGATGATAATGTGGATCTATGTCAATTTGGTCTGTGCTTATGGTATGTGCAGGTACACCTAAAGCAGCTAAAGTAGCATTGTCGCTTCTGTAAAATAAATTCTGACTGGTATATGGATCTGGATGGAAAGTGAATTCTGTACCTACTAAGTTTTTCTGTAAAATTGTACCGAAATCAGATTTATCGTAACCTGTAATAAAAGCGGTGTTTTTTCCGAACTTGCTGTCTTTACCAATCATTTCGATGTTAAACATGGCAACTACATCATCCGGATTTAATTGCTGAGAGAAATAACGGGCGCCAAAACCACCTATTTCTTCTGCAGTAAAAGCAACAAATATTAAAGTACGCTCATTGTTGTTTAGTGTTTTGTAATATTTAGCTAAAGCGATCATTGCAGAAGTTCCTGAAGCATCATCATCTGCGCCGTTCATAATGCTATCGCCATTTTTAGCCGTTACAATTCCCATGTGGTCATAATGGCCAGAGAATATCACGATCTCTTTTGCTTTAGATTTTCCTGGAATAATACCTGCAACATTAAATAAAGGCATTTTTACTTTTTCATTTTTCAATTCAACCTTAAAGTTATTTGCAGCAGTGGCATCATCTAACACAAAAACTAATGCAGCAGGTTTAACAGGTACTAAATCCTTTTCATCAACTATTGATTGGCGAGCAGGCATTGATCTCTGACGCTGAAATGCCTCAGCAAATTTAGCATCAACAAAAACCAACTGTTTTTTACCCGCTCTTAATAATGCTCTGTATTGTACGGCAAAATCTTTTTCTGGATCTAGTTTCATCCAACCATCGCTATTGCCTTGATCAAAAGTTATTTCTTCGCTGTTATTAACTGCAACGATAATGTTCTCTTTCGCAATCGCTTTACCATCAATTGTTACGTTTGCAGCAGCAGGTGTAAGTGAGTATTTATAAAATGTTTGACGGTAACCAGTAGATCCCTCTAAAGTTTTTAGACCTATTTTTTTAAACTCACTTTCTATAAAAGTAGCTGCTTTATCAATGCCAGGTGTAAATGTTCTTCTGCCTTGCATATCGTCGCTTGCTAGCGTTTTAATTAAATGATCTACATAATCTTTTGTGATAATTTTGTTGATGTCTTGCGCTTGTGTAATACTAGCTACAAAAAATAGTATAAAGGTGTAAATTGTTCTTTTCATTGTAATGTTGTTATTATTTATAGGGTTAATTAGTTCTTGACTTGTGAATTTAGCCAATTGTTTCTAAAGCGTTGCATTGCGGGAGTTAAATTGCCCCCATTTTGTTCTATGTTTACCAATTCAAGAGCTGGATTTTCACTAAACGTTAATTGTGTTGATTTTTCTTGACCACGGTAACTATAATTAATTTTAATTACGTCGCCCGGTTTGTGCGCATCAGTTATTTTTGTGATACTTGCTTGGTCTTTAATTTCAACACCATCCATCGTTAGGATAATATTTTCTGTATCTAGGCCAGCATCATAAGCCGGAGTGCCTCTTAAGGTTTGTCCTAAGGTTGCTTTTCCACCTTCAAATGTCATTCTGCCAAACCCTGTATATGCTTTACTAGGATTTGATTTTTTTAAAATATAACCCGCATTCAATAATAATTCTGCATAATCGTTTTTAGCTGTGCCGTGGATATAATTTTTAAAAAAATCTGTTGCAAAAGCTGGATTTTTTGTCAACTGACCCAATACTTTTTCTAGATCTTGCATGGTATAAGCAATTTCTGTTTTTCCATGTGTTTTCCATAATGCTCTCATGTAATCATCAAGCGTTAGCTTAAAATCTGAGCGTAAGCGTAAATCTAAGGCCAAAGCTACGGCCGCTCCATAGGTGTAGTAAGAAGTGAAAATATTAGCTTTATTTGTTTGATCTATGGCGACACCAGCATCTGCAAAAACTGCATATTGACTAGCTTGTATAGGTGAAAAATTCTTTGCTCCCGGCGAATTTAATACCGTGTTTACTAAGCCATTAAAAGTTTGAGTTGCATTTTCTTGAGTTTTAAACCCTGCCCTAGTTAACAATAAGCTACCATAATATTGGGTAAAACCTTCTGCTAACCAAAGTCCATCACTTACATTTGAATGTGTAAAATTAAACGGTTCTAGTGTTTTTGGTCTTAAACGCTCTACATTCCAACTGTGAAAATATTCATGAGAAAAAGTACCTAATAAGTTTTTTTCGTTACCAGCTATTTTCTGTGTGCGCTGTACAATTACTGTAGAGTTCCTGTGTTCCATTCCGTCTCCAGCATATTCTGGTAATACATCATGTAAGAAATAGTAATTCCCATAATCATAGTTTGGATATTCTCCCCAAACAGCAACATGCTCCTCAACCATTCTCTTTACCATTTTTGCATAATTATCTATAGTTTCTTGGTCATCAATTGAATGAGAAACCACATGAATATTTTGTACTTTACCTCCCGGGTTTTTCACTTCCCAACTTGCAGTTTTAAAATTTGCAATCTCTATTGGACTGTCCATAAAATACTGAAAATTAGCAGCATAGTAGGTATTGTTTCCAATTGGTTTTAATTGGGTTGCGACTTTCCAGTTTAGTTTTTCGGCATAGATAAATTTAACTATTCTAGGCCTATTATCCATCCCGATAGGAAATGCAAAAGTTGCAGGAATATTCATATGAGCATGAGTTTCATCAAAACCCGCATAAGTCCCATCTATCCAATTGCCAAACAAAGTATAGGTCACTTTAACTTTAGTGCCCGGATTTGTAATTAAATATTCATCACCTTGTGTAAGCGTAAATTTCAAAGCTTTCCCATTGCCATCAAAAGCTTTTAGATTGTAAATATTTTTACCGAACTCATGCGTTGCATAACGACCAGGAGATGAACGACCCATGCGTACTTTAAGTGGCCCA
>JBBSRF010000188.1:0-5386 GCA_038243335.1 Sphingobacteriales bacterium | reverse complement strand
TTAGCCGAGTCTAAATTACCTGAAGGTTCATCTGCTAAAATAATCTCTGGATCATTAATTAATGCTCTTGCTACTGCTATACGCTGTTGTTCGCCGCCAGACAATTGATTAGGTTTATGATGAGCCCTTTCTTTTAAACCTAAAAGATCTAATAATTCATAGGCCTTTTTTTCCGCATCTCTTTTACTTTTTTTAGCAATAAAAGCCGGAATACAGATATTCTCTAAAGCTGTAAATTCCGGCAGTAAATGATGAAACTGAAAGATAAAGCCAATATTTTGATTTCTAAAAACGCTTAATAACGCTCCAGAAAGTTTGCTTACTACCGTTCCTTTTAATTCAACTATACCTTCATCTGGTAAATCTAAACTACCTAATATATGCAACAATGTACTCTTACCTGCACCAGAAGCACCAATAATGCTTACAATTTCCCCCTTAGCTACTTCAAAATCTACACCTTTTAAAATAGGTAAACTTCCATAGGCTTTTTTTATTCCTGTTGCTTTTAGCATAGTTCAAAAATAGTTAAAAGTTTAAAGTTTAAAGTCAAAAAGTAACAAATGATGAGTTTAGAGAGCATATTTTTTTTAATTACGTCAATAAAACAATTATCGAGTAACTAATTACATTAAAAAACGATTTACGCTTTGTATAAAGGTTTTGAAATTGTAGATTTGAACAAAATTTTGAGGGAATAAACCCGTTTGGTTTAAAATATTTATTTTAAGCATTTAGGCTCCATCTGACAGATAAAAACAAAATTATAAACTGATGAATATCCACGAATATCAAGGTAAACAAATTTTAAAGAGTTTTGGTGTTGCTATACAGGAAGGTATAGTTGCTGAAACTGTTGAGCAAGCTGTAGAAGCGGCTAAGAAAATGAAAACTGACTATAATTCTGACTGGGTTGTGATTAAAGCACAAGTACATGCAGGTGGTAGAGGTAAAGGCGGTGGTGTAAAGCTAGCTAAAAACTTAGAAGAGGTTAAACAACGAGCTACCGATATTTTAGGTATGCAATTAGTTACGCCACAAACAGGTGCTGAAGGTAAAAAAGTACACAAAATTTTAGTTGCTCAGGACGTTTATTATCCAGGAGCGTCTGAAACAAAAGAGTTCTATGTTTCAGTTTTGTTAAATCGTGCCAACGGTACTAACATTATTATGTACAGCACTGAAGGTGGTATGGATATAGAAGAAGTTGCAGAACATACTCCACATCTAATTTTTAAAGAAGAAATTGATCCAAAGGTAGGATTACAAGGTTTCCAAGCTCGTAAAATTGCATTTAACTTAGGTATAACAGGTGGTGCACATAAAGAAATGGTAAAATTTATTACTTCTCTTTATAAAGCTTATGACGCTACTGATTCGGCAATGTTTGAAATTAATCCAGTTTTAAAAACTAGTGATGATAAAATTATTGCAGTTGATGCTAAAGTTGATTTAGATGAAAATGCATTATTCCGTCATCCAGATTATGCAGCAATGCGTGATAAGTTAGAAGAAGATCCAACTGATGTTGAAGCAAGTGAAAGTAATTTAAACTATGTTAAATTAGATGGTAATGTTGGCTGTATGGTTAATGGAGCTGGTTTAGCAATGGCTACAATGGATATTATTAAGATTGCTGGTGGTGAGCCTGCTAACTTTTTAGACGTTGGTGGAACTGCAAATGCAACTACTGTAAAAGCGGGTTTTAACATCATTTTAAAAGACCCTAATGTAAAAGCAATTTTCATTAATATATTTGGTGGTATTGTACGTTGCGATAGAGTTG
Organism: Sphingobacteriales bacterium; assembly: GCA_038243335.1. Classification (GTDB taxonomy): domain Bacteria; phylum Bacteroidota; class Bacteroidia; order Sphingobacteriales; family Sphingobacteriaceae; genus Pedobacter. The sequence goes on along the minus strand of JBBSRF010000188.1, from coordinate 3,600 downwards.
CGCAAGGTGTTATTGATGCTTATAAAGAAATTGGCGATGTTCCAGTTCCTATTATTTGTCGTTTACAAGGCACAAATGCTATTGAAGCTAAAAAATTAATTGACGATTCTGGTTTGAAAGTATATTCTGCAATTGCATTAAAAGAAGCAGCAGATTTAGTAACTAAAGTACTTGCTTAAGCTCATCAAATACTAAGCAAAATATATATAAGACGCAAGTCTAATAACTAAACCAGTTGAGTAGATCGACTGGTTTTTTCATTTAAAATCAGTCTAAATACGAACTTCAAATTGTAGACTGATTAAACTATATTTGTTATTATATTAATTTCTATTTAATGAATAATTCAAAAGTCCTTTCTTCATCATTTCCCGAAAAAGAAAAAGAGCGTCTACAAAAACTTTACTCGTATGATATTTTAGATACGCCAGGTGAAATAACTTTTGATAAAATTGCATTTTTAGCCGCACAAATATTTAATACGCCAATTGCACAAATCTCATTTGTAGATGATGATCGTGTATTTTTTAAAACAAATATTAGTCCATTAAAAGCCACAGAAATTGATAGAAAAGATAGTTTCTGTTCTACTGCAATTTTAAATGATGAGGTTACTCTATTTGAAGATCTAAGGGAAATACCTAGTCAACAAAAAAATCCTTTTGTTACCATGGATAATGGTATAAGATTTTACGCAGGCGCACCATTAAAAACTAAAGAAGGTTTAAAATTAGGTACAGTTTGCGTTCTAGATGTAGAACCTAGAAAAGTAACAACTAAGCAATTACAGATGTTAGAAACACTCTCTTCTATAGTGATGGATGAATTAGAGCTAAAGCTGACCACGCGTAAAGCATTACATACTCAAACTGAAATGATGAACAGAATTGTTCATGATTTAAAAAACCCTAATACAACTATTTCACTTTCTGCAGAATTAATTAAAAGAAAAGCCAATGATCCTAAAATTGTAATTGATTTTGCTGATAGAATTAAAAATGCTTCTAACAATGTTTTAATTTGCCTAAATAACTTGCTGGATTTATCTCAGATTGAGAATGCTAATTTTAAACTTGAAATTAAAGAAATTGATATACTTGAGGTTTTAAATACTGTAATAAGAAATTTTGAATTATTAACCTTGCAAAAGAAGCAGACTGTAAGTGTTAAAAGCACTTGTAGCACAATTATTTTAGCGGATTCAACAAGACTTCAAGAATCATTTGAAAATTTAATGAGTAACGCGATAAAATACGCTTATTTAGGCTCAGAAATTAAAATAATTGTAAGTTCCTCAGCTAATAATTTAATTATAGAGTTTAAAGACCAAGGGCAAGGCTTAACAAAAGAAGATATAAATAAATTGTTTATAAAGTTTGCTAAATTAAGTGCTATTCCTACAGGTAAGGAGCATTCTAACGGAATTGGATTATCAATTGTTAAAATGTTAATAGAATTACATAATGGCAAAGTTTGGGCAGAAAGTGATGGAAAAAATAAGGGCGCTTCTTTTTTTATCTCCTTACCAATTAACTAATAGTTTTAAAAGAGAGATAAAAAGTAGAACCAATACCTTCTTGGCTTTCAAACCATATTTCTCCGCCTTGTAAATCTGTAAACTCTTTACAAAGCAATAAACCAATACCTATCCCTCGTTCGTTATTTGTACCATAAGTAGAGGAAGCAGTTAACTTAAATAAAGAATTTTGTAACTTAGAATTAATACCCAAACCATTATCCTTAATAGTAATTAAACAATTATCATCTTTTCTACTTGCATTAACTATAATTTCACCACCAATTTTTGTAAATTTAATTGCATTGTTAACTAAATTTCTAATTACTATTTCAAACATTTGCAAATCTGAAGAGATGAACAGTTTTTCCTCACTTAAAATATCTAATTGAACACCTTTTTTTAAAGCAATATTTTTTTCAATATTTAGACCTTTAATTAAGGCAGTTTTAACTTCTAATCTAATTAAATTAGCTCTTGTGCCCTCCAATTGTGTTTTTGACCATGACAATAGATTAGTTAACATATTAGAAGTATCTACCGTAATCTCTAACAATTGTTGTTTAAAAATAGTTCTTTCTTCATCCGTAATACTAGTTTCATCTGCTAAGATTTCTAAGTAATTTTGTATAGAGCTTAAAGGCGTTCTAATATCATGTGAAACGATAGAAAATAGTTTGTCTTTTTCTGTATTTAATTTTTCTAAAATTAAATTTTGATTTGAAATTCTATTATTTTGCTGTTGAATAGCTTCGTTTCTTTCAATTACTAAACTCTTTTCATATTCGTAATTTTCTCTAATGTAATTTATTGTAAAATAAGTTAAAGCAATAACTACTAAATAAGTAATTGCAAAATCAACTGTTTTACTGATTTCACTGTTGTATCTGTTAATTGTAATTTGAGGATTAAAATATTCAAAAAATAATATTAACATTACGATTACGATGTTAATGGGTATCCAATATTTAAATTGCTTTTTAGGAATAATCGCAATTATTAGTAAAAAAGCTAAACAGAATAATAAAAGATTAGGGCCAAAAATACCAGAATTAAAAAAATAGTTAATTGAGAATAATAGGTTACAGATAATACAAAACAATATAATTGCTAAAGTACTTTTTCTTTTAAAACGTGATAAATAATATAAAACTACTGAAAGAAATAACCCAATAATGCACAATAAGGCTGTAATATTTAAACCTACATAAAAATTAAATGGCACTTCAAACAATAAAGCAATAAAAGCGATGATACAAACTGTATTGAAAATCCTTTCCTCTAATGAAAATGATTTCGGATGACCAATAAGTATTCTAGTATTGAATTTTTTTTTCAGAATTGACACAATAAATAATAAGTATTTTTTAAAAATAATAAACTTAATCCTATAATCACTAATAAAAAAAACTTACCTAAAACCAATGGGGATTTTAAGGTTTAAATACTTATTTTTGAACCCCCTTAAAGAGTGAAAAATCATGATAAAGAGAGAAAAAATTAAAGACCTACTAGCTTCTACAACATTTGATACAGAAGTTAAAGTAATGGGATGGATACGCACTTTTCGTAACAACCAATTTATAGCATTAAATGACGGTTCGTGTATGGGTAATATTCAGATTGTAGTAGATTTTGCAAATACTCCAGAAGAATTACTAAAAAGGCTAACTACTGGTGCTGCTATTTCTGTAATTGGCACTTTAGTTGAATCAATTGGAAAAGGTCAAAAAGTTGATATTAAGGCTACTGCAATAGAAATTTTAGGGGATAGCAACGCTGAAGAATATCCATTACAACCTAAAAAACATAGTTTAGAATTTTTAAGAGAAAAAGCACACTTACGTTTCCGAACCAACACTTTTAACGCGGTATTTAAAATCCGTCATGCTTTGGCATTTGCAATACATCAATTTTATAACGAACGTGGGTTTGTATATATGCATACACCCGTAATTACTGCGAGTGATGCAGAAGGAGCTGGAGAAATGTTTAAAGTAACCACTTTAGATTTTGATAAAACACCTCGTACAGAAGATGTTAACGGCAGCGTCTATCTGCTCGACGAACCGGCTCCCGGGTGC
>JBBSRF010000187.1:0-5401 GCA_038243335.1 Sphingobacteriales bacterium | reverse complement strand
GCATTAAAAACAATAACAGATTTTACTAAACGAAAAATAGAGATTAAAGATTTTAATACAGATTTGGGAGCAGACTTAACGTTTTGGTTTTCAGCGCAGACTATTCCATCAAATTATTTAGCCAGACTTAAGCCAAAAGCCAAAGTATTTAGTTATGTAAATGGAAAAACTAATCCTATTAACTCTACCTTACAATTAAGCAGTTCAGCGTTTACCAACATAGATTTATACCAAAAAATTCAGGCCGAAATAAAACTAGGAGAAATTATTTGGAAAGATGGTTTTGGTGAACCACTTTTAATTAAACAAAAAGATAATCAAATCACTCAATACTATTTTTACAGTAAGTTTAATCCGCAATGGACAGATTTAGTATGGAATGAAAACTTTGTGAATGCTTTGTTACCAATTGTTTTAGGTGATCAAAAAGCTGCAGATTTTGGTTTTGAAAATAACGAAAATGACTTAAGAGTTGTTGGTTCAAATCAAAATTTATTTCTGAAAAATAATGAAAGTAATGCAACAACTACAACAATAGAAAATTTAGCTATTGCAAAATATTTATGGGTTTTAGCCCTAATAGTTTTAATTATAGAAAGATTTTTATCATTCAGAAAAACAAAAATAAACGATGTTAGAATCTGACTATAAAAATTGGATAGAAGACTTTAAAGTAAAGTTAATTTTACTTTATATAGTACAGGTTTTATGTATTAGCTTGGCTATCGCATTGCTTGCCATTCCTATTGCTAATTATTTTCAATATAATTCTAATTTAGGTTTTACGCTAACCTTTTTATTGGTATTGGTTATCGGTTTAATGTTAAAACCAATTTTTAAAATTAATAATTCATCAACTGCTAAATATTTAGATGAGCATTTTCCTCAATTAGAAGGAAGTACTGGTTTATTGCTTAAATCCACACCAGAATTATCTCTTTTAGAGCAGTTACAAATCAATAAAATAAGTCAATATTTTCCATTGCAAAATGGATTTAAAAAACCGATAAGCAAATTATTTAAGAGTTTATTAATTTTATTCGTTTCAATTGCTGCAGTTTTTATCATTAATCATTATCATTTAATTTCTAAATATCAAAAAACAGAGCAAAGTAAATCAACTGCATTAGTATTGCCAAAGGAAAATATCCCAGCAGAAATAAAAAGCATAAACATCAAAATTTCTCCCCCTGCTTATACTAATCAAACTATTCGCAGTCAAAGTATATTTACTATTAAGGCAGAAACTGGTGCTCATGTAACGTGGTTAATTACTACCAATATCGCTGTTAAAAAACTTAACATTATATTTAATAATACAGCAGTTATAGCTTTAAAAGCTGTAAATAAAGAGCTTACAAAATGGAGTTTTAGTAAAGTTGTAAATCAGTCTGGGTTTTATCAACTAGAGTTTGATGGAAAAAAATCTGATCTGTATCAAATTGAAGTCATTCCAGACTTACCTATTGTTATTAAAATTCAGGAACCAAAAATACATACGACTATAGATTTTGGTCAAATACCTAAAGTGAATTTAAAAGCTAATTTAACAGATGATTATGGAATTAAAGATGCTTATATTTCTGCAACATTAGCAAGTGGCAAAGGAGAAGGTGTAAGCTTTACAGAGAAAAAGTTATTGTTTAATGTACCATTTTCTGGTAAAAAGTCCATTAATTTAACTAAGTTAATTGATTTAACTGCTTTAGGTATGAAAGCTGGTGATGAACTCTATTTCTACATTACAGCGATAGATAATCATGGTCAAATGTCTCGATCTGATGTGTTTTTGGTTTCTATTGCAGATACAGCTGAATTAATGAGTATGGTTGGAATGGCAAATGGAGTAGATTTAGTGCCAGAATATTTCAGAAGTCAAAGACAAATTATAATTGATACAGAAAAATTAATTAAAGAACAAAGTTCTGTTTCTGAGCAAGACTTTAAGAATAGGAGTAATAATTTAGGCTTAGATCAAAAATTATTAAGGCTAAGATATGGCAAGTTTCTTGGAGAAGAATCTGAAACTGAAATTGGTGGAGGTCATGATCATGAAGATGATCATGATAGTACGAATAAAGAAGTAGTAGAGTTTGGAAACGTTCAAGCCTTAATGGATGAATACTCGCACAAGCACGATATTGCAGAGGATGCCACGTTTTTTGAGCCAGAATTGAAATCACAATTAAAAGCTGTGTTAAATGAAATGTGGAGTTCGGAATTGAGACTTAGAACTTACAAGCTACAAGAAGCATTACCATTTGAATATAAAGCTTTACGTTTATTGAAAGATTTACAGCAAAAATCTAGAGCATATGTTGCAAAAACAACACTCAAGGCTGTTAAATTGAAGCTAGATAAAAGATTGTCTGGAGAATTAGATAAAATAATTGAATCTAAAAATACAACTTCCTTTGAGAATAAAGATATAGCTAAGGACGATTTAAAACTATTATTAGCAGTTTTGGAGCAAAGAAAATCTGGTAAAATATTTAAGTATGGAGAACGAGAGTTCTTAAAATCTGGAGAAACTCAACTGATCTCTGCTGCAGCTAGTCAACCAAACTCTTATTTAGCAGCTTTAAAGAGTTTGCGTAAAATATCTATTGCAAACAAAGTTGTGTTAAGTGATATTCAAATAGTTCAAAAAGCGATTAAAGATTTAATTGGTTTAGAGCAAGCCCAGCCACAAAAACAAGATGCTTCATCTTCAATAAATTTATCAAATGGTTATTTCAATTACCTTAAAAATGGAAAGGAATAGCTATGGAATTTAAGTATATCGTATTTATAATTTGTACAATATTATTGCTGCTGTTATTTTTAAAAGAAATTAAAAGGAACAATAAAACTAACCTATCATTGCGGATAGTGGCAAGTATATTTATGGTGATCAGTTTTGCATTTTTAATTGCCCCTTTAACTTATCAAACCGTAAATGAGCAATCTGTTAATGAATTAAACATAATTACTGCAGGAACTAATACAGATTCGATAGCTAAAATTAAGGGCGAAAAATTTGATTTAGATTCTAGTTTATTTTCAGATAAAAAAAGATTGAAAATTAAACACATTGAGGATTTAGGTTACTATCTACAAGAAAATAAGGATATTAAAAAAGTAAATATCTTTGGTTACGGATTAGATGAGGCACAGTTAAATCAGCTTCATGATTATCAAATATCGTTTCACCCAGCGACTATTCCATCTGGCGTAATTTCTGCAAGTTGGCAAAATAAAATAAAGGAAACTGAAAATTTAAATGTTCAAGGAGTTTACAATAATATAAGTGATGAAGATATTAAGTTGAAATTATTTGGCTTAGGTGCTAATTTGGATTCAATAATTGTTAAGGCAAATTCTAAAAGTAATTTCTCTTTTAATAACCAACCAAAACTAGCAGGTAAAGCAATTTACAAATTAATTGGTTTAAAAGGAAAGGATACGTTAACAGCTGATCCAATTCCCTTTGAAGTTGAAGGAAAACAACCGATTCAAATATTGATCTTAGCTTCATTTCCAGATTTTGAATATAAGTTTTTAAAAAACTGGTTATATGAAAAGCAATATCAGGTTATATTTAGAAGTCAGATTAGTCGAGACAAATTTAGTTCAGACTTTTTAAATACGAAAGCTGTTAATGTGAGTAGCATTAATCAAGCATTACTCAAGCAAACGGAAGTTTTATTAATTGATGAAGATGAAATGTCGGCAATTTCAGTTGGAGAAAAAACTGCAATAAACGCTGCTGTTAGCAATGGGATGGGTTTAATTATTAGAGTTACAAATGCTAAGCCAAATACTAATAGCCCTAAATATGGTCGTTACGAAGTTTCTGGAGCTGCTGCTACAGCGATAAGTATTGATGGTGTTGATAAAGATATCAAATTAAGTGAATTACCCTTTCCCCAAACGCTATTTTTAGAAACTACGCCAAGTGAACAGAGTTTGTTTAGATCAGTTGCAGGTAAATCTGTTGTAAATATACAGTTAGATGGAATGGGTAAAATACTCATAAACTCACTCGCATCTACTTATCAATGGGTATTAGCAGGTAAGCAAACTGACTACGCTTTATTTTGGTCAACACTATTTTCAAAGGCTTCAAGAAAAGAATATAGAGGTGAATCATTTGAATTCTCTCCTCAATTTTTAAATATTGGAAGTAACGCAAGTTTGTTGGTTAATTTATCCGGCAGTAAAGTGCCAAGTCTAGCTTTTAATGATATTAAACTAAATCCAAAACAAAATATAGAATTACCATTTAAATGGGAAGCTACATTTTGGCCAACCATAACAGGGTGGAATAATTTAACAATCAATGGTTTAGCTGAGCATGTCTTTGTTTATCAACCATATGATTGGCTTACACTTAAAAATACAATTAAGATAAATCTAAATATTGATTTTTCAACTCATCAGTTACATAAAAGATCAGCTTTAAAATTAACTACTGAAGAAGTTACTCAAGAAATTTCTAAATGGTGGTTTTATATTATTTTTCTTCTGGCTGGAGCCTATTTATGGTATGAGCAACGCTTTTTAGCGAATTGAAACTAAAATGTTATGCTATTTTTAATATTAACCTTTTAAAAATTACTACCTTGTTTTTAGAATCACTTAACTGAGCTTTCGCGAGCTTTAGTTAATAAATAAATACTATTAATATAAACGATAAAACTAAACCGCTTTGAAAAGAAAAGACTTCCTCTTCTTATCAGGAATAGGTGCGGGGGCTATGGTGATGCCAAATTTTTCTGCTTTTGCAACGCCAATTGACCCCTTACAAGCTCTTGATAAGATAGACGTAAAAATTAAAAAAGAACTGGCAGACGTAGCTTTGAATGCAGCTAGAGCCAAAGGAGCAACTTACACTGATGTTCGTATTGGTCGTTATCTTAATCAATTTGTCTCAACTAGAGATAAACGTGTACAAGGGGTAGCCAATACCGAATCCTATGGTGTGGGTATTAGAGTAATTGCCAATGGTTGTTGGGGTTTTGCTGCAACTAATAACGTAACTAAAGAATCTATTGCTAAAACTGCTCAAGAAGCAGTTGCGGTTGCTAAGGCAAATGCTAAAATTCAGGGAGAGCCCGTACAATTAGCTCCACAAAAGGGGTTTGGAGAAGTTAGTTGGCAAACACCTATCGAAATTAATGCATTTGAAGTACCTATTAAAGACAAGGTAGATTTATTGCTTAATGTTAATGATATTGCTCTACAAAACGGTGCTACCTTTGTTAATGCAGCCTTGTTTGCTATTAACGAGCAAAAATACTTTGCAAGTACTGATGGTTCTTATATAGATCAGGACATCCACCGTATTTCACCAAATTTTGGGGTAACTGTAATTGATAGAGCTTCTGGTAAATTTAAAACGCAAGCTTCCTTAAGTTCT
>JBBSRF010000186.1:0-5415 GCA_038243335.1 Sphingobacteriales bacterium | reverse complement strand
ATTGTAAATAGAGTTAATCTAAATCAGCTTGCCAAAAAAATGGGTTTTGATCAGTTAATTACTTTTGATCAAAAAACAGTAAATGTACAAACCAAGCATCATTCTATGCTTGGAGATGCTTTTGAGGCATTAATTGGTGCAGTTTACCTAGATAAAGGATATAATTTTACCAAAAGTTTTCTGCTTAAACGCATTGTAAAACCATACATCGACATTAATACTTTAGAAATGACGGAAACAAATTTTAAAAGTAAATTGATTGAATGGTGTCAAAGAAATGGAAAAGATGTTTCTTTCGATATGGTTGAAAATGATGAGGGAGAAAGTGCTAAGCTTTTCACAGTCCATGCTATTATTGACACTGAAAACCATGGCATTGGTAGAGATTATAATAAAAAAAATGCAGAAAAGTTAGCTGCAGAGAAGGCTTGTGAATCGTTGGCTATTTAATAACTTTGTTAGCGGTATCTGAATATTTTTTGTAAGAATCTTTAATCCACTTTGTGGCATCATAAACATTCCAATTTTTAGCTTTATCGTAATCAGGTCGAAAGTTTACCATAAAATTTTCTAGTTCTTTTCCTTCTAAACCAGTATTTTGGTTAATTGTACTTTTATTAAAAAGCTGATCTACTTGACTGTTCTGAATTTCAGAAACGTACATATTATTAAAACGTCTAGCATTTTTAGGAGTTCTACCAAAAAGCTCATAAATAGCTGTTAGCGGCGTAAATATAAACGACAACAACGGAGGTTTCCCTGCATAAAAAGAACCTTTACTTTTAAAATCCCTTTGTATGGTTGCTAATTCTTGCTTTTTGGTTTGTCCGAATACGGTTACTTCATTTAATACATTAGCGTCTCTAATTAAATCAATAATTATATCTTTTGAGGAAGTAACTGTTACTATGAGTTGACTAAAATCTCTTTTTGTAATAATTAAAGTATCTCCAATTAATACTTTTATAGTAAACAAACCTAAATCATTACTTCCAACCGTGTACTTATTTCTCTTATTTGAGACTTCCGCAAGCGCAATTCTGATCTTAGTCGCCTTTTCAAAAATTACTCCAGTTAGCTTAAATTCTTCTTGAGCGAATACCCTACTCATTGGAATAAGAATTATGATGATAATCCCCAAAATAAATATTCGAAAAAGCTTCATTAGGTGATGTATTATTTATTGTGTAAACTTAAGGATTGTTTATTAACCAACTTAGTTAAAAAACGTTAATTTAATGCGTAAAATTTTATCAGTAATCTATTTAATTTATGCAGCATCAATTTTCATTATTTTAATGTTAATTGTACTCCCCTACGTTTTATTGGCATCGGCTTTATTTAAAAATGAAATAAGTAAGCGTATTATTTTATTTTTTTTAAGATGTTGGTCTTGGGGCTTTAGCATAACTTCTTTCTTTTGGGTTAAAACAAAAAACAAACACATCATTAACCAAAATATCCCACATATTTATGTTAGCAATCATGGCTCTTATTTAGATGCTATTGCAGTATGCGTTAGTTTACCGCAGCATTTTAGTCCATTAGGCAAAATAGAAATGACTAAAGTGCCAATTTTTGGTCTAATTTATAAGCGTATTGTGGTAATGATTGACCGAAGCAGCAAAGAAAGTAGAGAGCAATCTGTGAACATTTTAAAGAAAGAAATAGCGAACGGACAGTCTATTTTAATTTTCCCAGAAGGAACAATGAACAAAACTAGCGCTCCTTTAGGCGAGTTTTACGATGGCGCATTTAGAATCGCCATAGAAACACAAACCCCATTAATGACTTTTGTAATTTTAAAAAATAGAGAATTACTTCCAAGAGTTAATCCGTTAAAAGCACATCCAGGTATTTTAACAACCTTTTTTATCACCCCCGTTGATGTAAAAGGACTAACGTTAGAAGATTTACCGCAATTAAAAGAAAAAGTTTTTAATTTAATGCAACAGGCGATTATAAAAAATTCATGATTTACCTAATTAATGAATTTTACTATCTTTGCACATGATAAAATCAATGACGGGTTTTGGCTTAGCGTCAACAGATCATGAGAACGTTAAGTTTGCAGTAGAGATCAAATCCCTAAACTCTAAGTTTTTAGAGTTAAATTTAAAATTACCTAGAGCTTATTCAGATAAAGAACTTTTATTGCGCAATACTTGTAGCAAAGATATTGAACGTGGTAAAGTAAATGTTTCTATAAACATAGAACGTAGTGATGATAATCAAAAAGGAGCTACGATTAACACTGTCTTATTAACTCGTTACTATAAACAGCTAGAAGACCTTAACGCAACTCTTGGAGCAAACTCTGCCAATTTACTGCAAACTGCACTAAGTTTTCCAGAAGTAATTACTTACACTGAAGAAGCTGTTGACGATAATGATTGGGAAATTTTACATCAAACCTTTTTAAAAGCATTAGCAAATTTTAATCAGTTTAGAGCAGATGAGGGAAATGTTTTAAGAGCTGATCTAGAACTTCGCATCCAAAATATATTGAACTTTTTTTCAGAGATTGATCAGTTAGCTCCACTTAGAGTTCCTCAGGTTAAGGCTAGATTAACACAGTTTTTAGAAGACGCGGTAGGAAAAATTAATTTAGACCAAAATCGTTTAGAGCAAGAATTGATTTATTATATCGATAAATTAGACATTACCGAAGAGAAAACACGTTTAAAAAGTCATTGTGATTACTTTATGGCAACTTTAAAAAGCAAAGATGCTAATGGTAAAAAGCTAGGTTTCATCTCCCAAGAAATAGGAAGAGAAATTAATACAATGGGGGCAAAAGCTAACGATGCACATATACAGCAGTTAGTAGTAGGTATGAAAGAAGAATTAGAAAAAATTAAAGAACAACTTTTAAACGTGTTGTAAAATTTAAAGGTTGAGATGTTCCAACTTTATAATTTTATAACTTTTCAATAAAAAATGAAACAAGGCAAACTCATTATATTTTCTGCACCATCTGGAGCTGGCAAGACTACAATTGTAAGACATTTACTTGAAAAATTTCCGCAATTAAGCTTTTCTATTTCTGCTACAACTCGAGAATCCAGGGGTGCTGAACAGCACCAAAATGATTATTACTTTATTAGTAAAGAAGATTTTTTACATAAAATAGCTCGTCAAGAATTTGTTGAGTTTGAGGAAGTTTACAGTGGAACATTTTATGGCACTTTACGTTCTGAAATTGAAAGGATTTGGAATGAAGATAAACATGTTATTTTTGATATTGATGTAGAAGGCGGATTACGTTTAAAAAGAAAGTACGAAGATGACGCTTTAGCTATTTTTGTTCAACCACCTTCGTTAGAAGTTCTAAAAGAACGTTTAACTGGCCGAGGTACAGATACTGAAGAAAAACTAGAAGAGCGTTTTATAAAAGCTGAGAAGGAATTATTGTACGCAGATAAATTTGATGTCATTCTTAAAAATTACGATTTAGAAACTGCTTGTAAGGAAGCGGAGAAGTTGGTAGGGGATTTTTTATCAAAATCGTAATCGTCATTTCGACAGAGCATAGCGACGAGAAATCTGTGTTAAATTAATTCTTTCCTAGTTAAATCTCTCCTAAAGTCGAGATGAAGATTTGGGTAGAGATGACCAAATATTATAACAATGTCTATTGAAACCACACAGCTGAAAACTGAAAACCGAAATCCCGATAGCCATCGGGAGAAAACTGGTCTTTTTTTCGGCTCCTACAATCCAATTCATATTGGCCATTTAATTATTGCTAATTATATGGCAACCTTTACTGGGTTACAAGAGGTATGGTTGGTTGTTTCACCTCATAATCCTTTAAAATTAAAAAGTGGCTTAGCAAACATGTATGATCGTTTAGAAATGGCTAAATTGGCTATTGAAAACGCACCTCAAATTAAAGTGAGCGATATCGAGTTTAAATTACCGCAGCCCTCTTACACCATAGATACCCTTACCTACCTTCAAGAGCGTTACCCAGAAAAAGAATTTGTTTTAATAATGGGAGCTGATAACTTGGTATCCTTAAAAAAATGGAAGAATTACGAAATTTTATTAAAAGATTATCACATTTACGTTTACCCCCGTCCAGGTGCTGATGTTAAAGAATGGGAAAATCATCCCTCTATTACCTTTACAGACACCCCGCAAATGGAAATTTCATCAACATTTGTAAGAAAAGCGATTAAAAGCAAAAAGAATGTGCAGTTTTTTGTTCCAGATAATGTATTAGAATTTATTGATAGTAAAGGATTGTATGGTTAACAAACTGAAAAACTAATTTTCATTTTTATAAATAGTTCCGTCTTTCATCACAAATTTAACTTTACCCATTACATATGCATCTTTTGTTGGGTCTCCATCAACTGCAATAATATCTGCTAATTTCCCTTTCTCTATTGTACCTAATGTGGAAGAAACTCCCAAAAGATCAGCTGCGTTTACAGTTGCGGCTTTTATACATTCTAATATTGGCATGCCAGCTTCACTCATATAAACAAACTCTTTCCAATTTTTACCGTGAGCGTAAACCCCAGCATCAGTACCAAATGCTATTTTTACGCCTGCTTTATATGCTTTAGCAAATGTTGCTTGTAAAAGTGGACCGGTTGTTAAAGCCTTAGGGGTTACTATGGCAGAATAATAGCCTTGAATTTTTGCACTATCTGCTGTAGATTTTCCAGCAATTATAGTTGGCACTAAATAAGTTCCATATTGTTTCATTAGCTTCATACCCTCTTCATCCATAAAGGTACCGTGCTCTATAGAATTTACTCCACCAATAATTGCACGTTTAATTCCTTCAGCACCATGGCCATGAGCTGCTACCTTAAATCCGTAATCTTTTGCTGCAGCTACAATCGCCTTAACCTCTTCGAGCGTAAATTGAGCATTTGCCCCGTCTTTGGCCTGACTTAAAACACCACCTGTAGCCGTTATTTTAATTACATCACTTCCTTCTTTATAACGTTGCCTAACGGCTTGGTAAGCTTCATCTGGTCCGTTAATTACACCTTCATTAGGCCCAGGATTACCCATTAAATCCTTTCTATAACTATTAGTAGGATCAGCATGACCACCAGTTGTAGCGATAGCCTTTCCAGCAGTAAATATACGGGGTCCAATAACCGAATTTTTATTAATGGCATTGCGTATAGAAATATTTACGCCATTGCCCCCTAAATCTCTAACGGTAGTGAAACCACTCATTAAAGTAACATTGGCATATTTTAAAGATTCGAAAGCAATATCAGCTGGGTTTTGTGTAAATGCATCAGCCGCATTTCCCTTTTTTGTTTCTGAAGTAATATGAACATGACAGTCTATTAAGCCAGGCATTACTGTTTTGTTTTTAAGATCAATTAATTTATCTATACCAGATGGTTTAACATAACCCTTTTGCAAATCAACAATTTTATT
>JBBSRF010000185.1:0-5424 GCA_038243335.1 Sphingobacteriales bacterium | reverse complement strand
CAAACTAGGCTTTGATAAAGTAATTATGTTGGCAGGCGGTGTTGGTTATGGAAAAGCAAGTCAAGCGCAAAAGAAAAAACCACAAGAAGGAGATAATATCGTAATTCTTGGCGGCGAAAATTATAGAATTGGAATGGGTGGTGCTGCAGTTTCATCAGCAGACACTGGCGAGCATGGAAAAGGGATTGAATTAAATGCCATTCAGCGGTCTAACCCAGAAATGCAAAAACGTGCTGCAAACGCAGTTCGAGGCATGGTAGAAAGTGAAGAAAACTTTATCGTTTCTATCCATGATCATGGTGCTGGTGGCCACTTGAACTGTCTATCAGAGTTAGTAGAAGAAACCGGCGGATTAATTGATTTAGATAAATTGCCAGTAGGCGATCCTACATTATCAGCAAAAGAAATTATCGGTAACGAATCACAAGAACGTATGGGATTAGTTATTGGTAACGAACATATTGAAACTTTACAAAAAATAGCAGATCGCGAACGCTCGCCAATGTATACCGTTGGTAAAGTAACTGGAGATCATCGTTTTACTTTCAAATCTGAAACCACAGGTGCTAAACCAATGGATTTTGCATTGGAAGATATGTTTGGTAGTTCTCCAAAAGTTGTAATGGAAGATCAAAAAATCGATAGAAAATATGAAGCCATTACTTACGATTCAACAAAGCTAAACACTTATTTAGAACAAGTTTTACAATTAGAAGCTGTTGCTTGTAAAGATTGGTTAACCAACAAAGTTGATAGATGTGTTGGCGGTAGGGTTGCCAAACAACAATGTACAGGCCCATTACAATTGCCTTTAAACAATTGTGGCGTGATGGCTTTAGATTTTCTAGGGAAAGAAGGAATTGCAACATCGATTGGTCATGCACCTATTTCTGCATTGATTGACCCAGCTGCAGGTAGTAGAATTGCAATTGCAGAATCATTATCAAACATAGTTTGGGCACCATTAAAAGATGGCTTAAAATCTGTTTCGCTTTCTGCAAACTGGATGTGGGCTTGTAAAAATGAAGGTGAAGATGCTAGATTATATGAAGCGGTTAAAGCTTGTTCCGATTTTGCAATCGAATTAGGCATCAATATTCCGACAGGAAAAGATTCCCTTTCGATGAAACAGAAATACAAAGATGGTGATGTAATTGCACCAGGAACAGTAATTATTTCTGCTGGTGGTAACTGTAATGACATTACTAAGGTCGTTGAACCAGTTTTGCAAAAAGATGGTGGCGCTATTTATTACATCAACCTTAGTAATGATGCTTATCAATTAGGTGGTTCTTCATTCGCTCAAATTTTAAATAAAATTGGAGATGTAACTCCAGATGTAAAAGATGCCGCTAAATTTAAAAACACATTTAACTTTTTACAACAATTTATTAAGGAAGAAAAAATACAAGCTGGACATGATGTTGGTAGTGGCGGATTAATTACTACTTTATTAGAAATGTGTTTTGCAGATAGAGATTTAGGTGCAAACTTAGATTTATCTTCTCTAGGAGAAGCTGATAGCATTAAATTATTGTTTTCAGAAAACATAGGCATTGTTTTCCAAGCAGATGCTTCTCTAGAAACTGTATTTGCTGCCAACAATATCTCCTATCATAAAATTGGTAAAGTTTCTGCATCAGCTAGGCTGGAAGTTAAAAACAACAATGACAATTTAAGTTTTGATATTGATCATTTACGTGATGTTTGGTTTAAAACTTCATACTTGTTAGATAGCAAACAAACTGGAAACGGTTTAGCTAAAGAACGTTTTAACAATTACAAAAACCACGTTCTAAATTATACTTTCCCTAAGCAATTTGATGGTAAAAAACCAATAATAGATAATTCTAAACCAAGACCTAAAGCAGCAATTATTCGCGAAAAGGGAAGTAATTCTGAACGTGAATTAGCAAACGCAATGTATTTAGCAGGTTTTGATGTGAAAGATGTGCATATGACTGACTTAATTTCGGGTAGAGAAACACTCGAAGATATTAAATTTATTGGTGCAGTTGGTGGCTTTTCTAATTCAGATGTTTTAGGATCGGCAAAAGGTTGGGCCGGTGCATTTATGTATAACGAAAAAGCGAGGGTAGCCTTAGCTAATTTCTTCGCTCGTGCAGATACATTATCTGTTGGTGTTTGTAATGGTTGTCAACTTTTTGTAGAGTTAGGGTTAATTAACCCCGATCACAAAGAAAAACCTAAAATGATGCATAACAAAAGCGGTAAACACGAGAGTATTTTTACTTCTTTAACAGTTGCAGAGAACAATTCAATTATGCTTTCTACACTTGCAGGCAGCACCTTAGGTGTTTGGGTATCACACGGTGAAGGAAGATTTAGTTTACCTTATGCGGAAGATAAATACGAAATCGTGGCTAAATATGCTTATGAAAGTTATCCTGCATCACCAAATGGATCAGATTTTAATACCGCGATGATGTGCGATACTACTGGTCGTCATTTAGTGATGATGCCTCACATAGAGCGTTCATTATTCCAATGGCATTGGGCAAATTATCCAAAAGGAAGAAAAGATGAAGTTTCTCCATGGATGGAAGCATTTGTAAATGCCAGAGTCTGGATCGAAAATCAATCTAAATAAATTTAAAAAGGCTATCTTAAAAGATTAGCCTTTTTTTATTGGGTATAATTTTAATATAACGAAATAATAAACTAAATATTTGTATTTTTGATATAGCAAAACCTAAATTAGCTAAAATCCGTTTATATCAGTAATTAATTTTTAAAATCAAATATTATAATTTTGCTTATACTTTTCTTATTTAATTTAATTTTATAATGAGCGGTATAACTGGGTTTTTAGACCATTCAAATCAACTAACTGAAAAAGATCTTTTAAATGCATCGGCGACTTTAAGCTATAGAGGTGGCAATGGAAACGGAATCATATTTGATCATAATGAGTATTACACTTTAGGTATTGCAAACGAACGATTAGCAACAATTGACATTAGCACAAATGGTAATCAACCATTAACGTCAACTTGTGGTAAGTATAGCATCACTTTTAATGGTACAATTTACAACTATCAAGAGCTTAGGGCAACTTTAATTAAGTATGGTGTAACTTTCTCTACATTATCAGATACAGAAGTCATTTTAGAAAGTTACAAAAAATGGGGAAAAGAGGCTTTTGAAAAATTAGATGGTTCATTTGCATTTGTCTTATTTGATAGAAATGTTAATCAACTTTTAATTGCTAGAGATGAAATTGGTGCTAAACCTTTATATTTTTTTAAAATAAAAAAATGTTACGCTTTTGCTTCCGAAATCAGAGCACTACTTTCTTATCCAAATTTCGATAAAAAGATTAATAAAAATGCAATTGCTACCTATTTTAGGTATGGTTTCTTTATTGGAGAAGAAACAATTTATGAGGATATTTTTAAAGCAAAAAAAGGATTTTTAACGACTATAGATACTCATAGTGGAAATAGTTATGAAGCGCCAATAAAAAGAAAGCAAAAAATTCCCAATTTATCCAAACAAAATAAGCAAAGTGAACAGCAGATTCTCAATCACATTGAAGATCTTTTAACTGAATCTATATTAAAAAGAAATATTGCTGACGTACCTGTAGGTGTTTTATTAACTGGCGGTTATGACAATGCAACTATTGCTGCAATTTTACAAAAAAATCAGACTAAAAGGATTAAAACTTTCAGTGTTGGCATTGAAAGTAAACCCAATGATATTGTTCAAGCTAGAAAAATAGCCAATCACCTCAAAACAAATCATCATGAATTTTTTTTAAATGATAAAGATGCTATTCAATTAGTAAAAAATTTATCAAACGTTTTTGAAGAACCTATAGGAAACAGTGGTGTTATTCCGCTATTATTTCTTGCAGAAAAAGTTAAAAAAGATGTGAAGGTAATCTTAAATGCAGAAGGTGGAGACGAATTATTCGGAGGGTATAGAACCTATACTAAAGCCATTAAATTCAAAAATTTTGATGAATTTAAAATGCCTCCTTTTTTAAAAAAAACCATATATACAATTCTTAAAAATTATAATCATAAAACAAAAGCAATTATTGAAGCTAAGAGTTTACTTTATAAATATTTAGAAATAAATGCTTGTTTTACAACAACTCAACTGCAAAGTTTAGTTAAGTCTGAATATAAACCAAAAACAAATCCGATTGAAGAAGATCAAAACATAAAAAATCTTTTAATATACGATTTAGAAAATTTTTTACCTAGCGATCTACTTTATAAAAGCGACAAATGTTTTATGCACTTTGGTATAGAAAACAGAGATGCTTTGCTAAAAGTTGAACTAATTAACTATTTAAAGAACTTAGACCCTAAATGGTTTATTAAAGGAGGTGAGCAAAAATATTTATTAAAAAAAATTACACATAAATATATTCCATCTCATTTGATGGGGAAACCTAAGTGTGGTTTTGCTATTCCTTTGTCTTCATGGTTAAAAACAATATTAAAACCGCTGGTTGAAGAGTATGTCAACATCGAAAAGTTAAAAGAACATCAATTATTAAATGTAGAAGAAGCTTTAAAGATTAAATCCGACTTTAAAGCTAATAGTTCAAATTACAATGCACAAAAGCTTTGGCTCATCCTTCAATTTCAAATGTGGTATGAGCGTTGGATAAAATTAGCATAAGTGGTTGATGTGCCACTGACCACGCGAATTGATAAGATATTAGATTAAAAACCAAAATCGTCATTTTGAATGAAGAATGGGGAGAAATCTCTATCAAAAACACTTTCAATAAAGATTTCTCACTCCTGTTAGGTTGCGTTTCGAAAAGACGATATTCTTCTTTGTGACAAACTCCAAAGCTAATCACCAATTACTGCGTAAGGGTATAGCTAATCGGCATGGTATATCTTACCCTAACCGCTTGGTTATTTTGCTCACCAGCTTTCCATTTTGGCGATTTTTTAATTACACACATTGCTTCTTCATCACAACCAGAACCAATACCTTTTAAAACATTTACATCTGAAATCGAACCATCTTTTTCTACAACAAAACTTAAATAAACTTTACCTTGAACATTCATATCTTGAGCCATATAAGGATACTTTAAATTCTTTTGGATAAACTTTGCCCAAGCAGACATCCCACCTGGGAACTCTGGGTAAACTTCAACACCTGCAACATTATGAACCGTATTATCTGCCGTACCTTCTACTCCAGTTCCATTACCGCCATTATTAATTTTTACTGGTGCAGCATTTGTTTGCCCAAAAATTCCATCCTGAGTTATGCCGCCAATTACTGCCTCCTTTAGCTCACTTGTAGTTGGCGGAGGTAAGATTACTTTCGAATCTTCTACAACTTTAATTTGATCAGTAAATTTAACAGTTTTAACTTTTTCTTTAATTGGTTCAGCTTTAGCTGGCGCTACCTCTTTTGGTTCTT
>JBBSRF010000184.1:0-5457 GCA_038243335.1 Sphingobacteriales bacterium | reverse complement strand
CCAATAATTTGGATAATCTCAGTTAATGACCCTCTATAACCAACCGTTAAAGCATGTTCGCAATATGGCCAATCGAAGCCTTCTTTTGCCATTCCCAAGGCAATGATCAAATCTACATCGTCAACAGCTTTGCTTATCCGTAGATAGTTTTGTATTTTATCTCTGTCCTTTTGGTTGTCGTTTACCAAGTCGGCAACTTTAAGGATTTTACCATCTTGATGACGTTTTATAAAAATAATACCTGTTTCTGCATCAACTTTTATCACATCGCCTACAGCATCTAAAATAGTATCAACCTCTTTATGTTTGTCCTTTGTAGATTCCCCCGAATTTACGTTGGGAATGTGCAGAATGGTTTTTTTATCCGTATCTAATATATCAAGTATCGCAGATGTATATTTTCCTTGATAAAAATGATAGCCAATACCTAATGACTTTAAGTATGTGTAGCCATTTAGTTGTTCGTAATAATTGTAGGTTACTTTGGTAAATTTTGCTTCATCTTCTGGCTTTAGCACGGGCACACTATCTCCCCGAAAGTAAGAACCTGTCATTGCTACGATATGAGCAGTAGATTTACGCATGATAGTACGAAGTAGTTCGCCTAATCGACTATCTCCATCGGCAGAAACATGATGAAATTCATCAATAGCTAATAAAATATTGTCAAACTTAGTTTCGTCCAATTCTTCAAAAGCAAAGCGAAGTGTAGCATGTGTACAAATCAAAATCTTTTCATCATTGTCTAAAAAGTTTTTGAAAGCCTGTACTTTGCTTTTGCTTCCGTCCATGCCAGGTGTACATAGATTATATTCATCATTAGGTTCCCAATCTGAAAAGAAACCATAACTTTTTAAATCAGTGTGACTAAAAGAGCCTCCTATAGACTTTTCTGGTACAGCAACAATTATCTTTTTTACACCTTGATTAATCAATTTATCTAAGGCAATAAACATTAATGCTCTCGATTTACCGGAAGCTGGTGGTGCTTTCAATAAAAGGTATTGTGCATCTCTGGCCTGATATGCCTTTTCCTGCATTTCTCGCATTCCCAAGAGATTGATATTGGAGCTTTGCCCTGTTTGAGCATAATTTACGTGTACGATATCAGGCATATTATTCTAATTTTTTTAATTCTTTTATAACTTCATCTATCAACTCTTGTTCTGTTGGCAAATACAATTGATATTTGCTTGCGATAATAGTTTTATTGTTTTCTGGCAGGGTTATTTTTACAACAGCATCATTTTTATCGGCACATAACAGAATACCAATGGTGGGATTTTCAAATTGTTGCTTTTCAAAACGGTCATAATAATTTACATACATCTGCAACTGACCAATATCTTCGTGTGTTAGCTTTTTTGTTTTTATCTCTATAATAATGAAACATTGTAGTAGGCGATTGTAAAAAACAAGGTCAATAAAAAATTCATCTCCATCAATATGTATCCGTTTTTGTCTAGATACGAATGAAAAGCCATTGCCAATTTCTAATAAAAAATCTTGTAAATGCGTAATAATGGCTGTTTCCAAATCCTTTTCATAGTAAGCGCTTTCTCTTTTTAGCCCTAAAAACTCCAATACCATTGGATCTTTAATTATTTCTTTAGCATCACTTGGATATTTTTCTCCTTTAGCTACAGCCATCACAGCTTTAATATCATTACTTAACAATAACCGCTCAAATAATTGACTATTTATTTGTCGTTCTAACTGCCTTGCAGTCCAATTATTTTTTTCAGCTTCGACTATATAGAATGTTCTTTTATCTTGATTGTCGATACTTATTAGCGACCTGTAATGTGTCCAGCTGAATTGCGTCCGCAGTGCGGTCGTAATTGGAAACATTCTGTAAAACTGCCTGTAGCGTTCTAACTGCCGGACAGAAAAGCCAGTTCCAAATTGTGGTTCTAAGTTTTCAGATAAAGATTTGATTAAAAATTTGCCATAATCTGCTCTTTCTTTACCTTCTTGTTCTTCCTCTAAAATTATCTTACCAATTTGCCAATACATTAATACCCTTTCGGTATCTACCGAACGAATAGCTCTATCTTTAGCAATAGCAATGATAGACTGTATTTGGGTGATGAGCTCTTTTTTTAATTCCATGATATTATTTTAATGCACCAATTTTCTTACACTCATCAAAACAAGTCAAAAGCATTTGATAACTACTTATTTTCAGTTCTTCTGAGTTTAGATCTTCTTCTTTGGTAGCTTTTAAAAAAACCTTCTTATCAATTCGCGACATTGATTTATTATCTATTTCAAAATGTAACCAACTTTGTAAAGAAATTGCAAATCCCATTTTATCATCCTCTTTATCAAAATTTCGTTTGAATCCCATGCTCTTTGGCAAAATAAAAGGTAAACAAGAAGACTTAATATTTTTATTAATATATTCATTATTTAAGCTTTCATTTTCCGATGACTTTTGTATGTATTCATCATTAAAAAATTTATTCACCAGTACTAATTTTTCTCTAACCATCTCATAAGAAGAATAAAATTCCTTTAATAATCTGAAAAGCATCAAAACTTCGAAATTTTTATTTTCTTCATGATTTTCGCCTACATCGAATGTATCATTTGGAAAATGGTATGTTCTAATTGAGACTAAAGTTCTAAGATTTAATGCTCTACAATTAATCAGAGATAAAAGAAGCCATCTTAAAGTATAATAAAAATCGAAATCATTTTCTCTTTTTATTAAGTGCAAAAATAATTCCCCATGATTTGTACCTGTAGTTTTTATTAATTCTAAAAAATTTCCTATTTTCTCTTTAACATATTTTCTATTGTCAAATTCAAAAGGATAGAGTGAATAAAACTTATCTAAATAACCTTTAAAATCTACATCGAAACCATACTTGTGTCTGTAAAGCTTCCATATATTTTCTATATCACAAACGAAAACCACCTTATCGAAACCAAATTTATTTCCATGAATTAAATCATCGAAATGTGCCGTAAAGATATTAAATAAACGAAAAGTGTGCTCGGGATCTAAACGGTCTAAATCGTCAATAATTAAAACAGATTTTACCTTTAATTTCTCATCACTAATATTTTCATTCCTTTTTGTTTTAACTCGTTCTATAAGATTGGCACCAAGCACCGAAATATCATCCATTTCATATCCACTACCCTTTCTGCTTTCTATCTGGGCTAGATAATCTTTAAGTTCCTTTTCCTCATCAATTTTGATTTCCTCTTGAAATTCTTTGAAATCCTTAATGGTATCGCTAAAGGCTTTAATAAGCTCACTAGCAGATTTACCGACCTTTCCAGATAAAGCCAGCAAAGCATTTACAATTGGCATTACTTTTAACCTCTCCGAGATATAAACTTGACTAGTTAACAAAGTTGAAAAATCTTCCCTTTTAAGATCAACTTCATCTTTGTACAAACCTATTAATTGAAGTATTAAATCAAACTTGATTAACTCAAATACATCTTCATTTAACGAAACAGAATAATTTATAGGGAACAGTTTCAAGGTAAAAAAACTTTCTTTTTGCTCCTCAAATACTTCATTTAAAAAAGTAGATTTACCCGAACCGAATGGCGCAGTAAATAACAATCTATCATTCCCTGATAAATTTAAATGCTCAATGAAATCCGTCTTTATAGAGCTATGGTCTAACTTAATTTGCTCCATCTTGTTTCTTTTTTGTTTTTAAATTCTTTTGAAATAAAGTATCACTATCCTTTTCCTCAGAAATCATTTTTTCATAGAGTTTAAACAAATACTCTAGTCTTTCTTCATCAGTTTCGAAAGCCTTACTTCGATAACATCTTTCTACTGCCAAATCTAATTGATGATGGGCTTCTCGCAAACCATCAGGCATTTTATCTGGATCGTAAAGTTGAGCGAGCGTTTTCTCAGAGTGATTTTCTCGTTCTGATAGAATTGCATAAACGTGTCTTTCAAGCTCTTGTTTTTGAGTGTCAGAAATTTTAGGGAATGGAAAGGTATTAAAGGTCAAATTTACTGAATAGCTATAGTCATGCCTCATTTTACCACTTGTTATTTCCATCCAAATACAATGAATTCTTGAAGATAAGATTGAAAAAACATAAGCCTCAGGGCTATAAATAACAAATGCCTGATTGCTAATTATATTACCACTATCAATAAATCCACATGGCAAATATTTTCTCCTGCCTGAACTGGTTCGTGGAATCAAAATAGAATTGCAATTTTTATATTTACGATAGTAAAATCTATGTGGGACATTCGCAGCTTTTTTTGCATCTCTACCCGCCCCTAATCTATATTCTTTACATTTTTGTATCCTCTCATAAATATAACTTATCCCTAATGCTTCGGATAAATCTTGATCATCAATCCATAAACAATATCTTTCGATACCGTTAAGAAAATCACCCCCACTTAAGAAAGGCTTAATAAACTTTATAGACAAAGGGTTTTCTAAAAGACATTGGCTTTTTTCATCAGTTGACAACATCAAAAATCCACCATCGATCCCACTACTGCCCAATGCCATTTCTGGTAAGTCCGATAAAGGAGTAGTCCTTTGTTCCATAATTACAGAACTATTAGGGATTAAGTAAGGACCTATACTATTTACGGTCTTCTTATTGTTTTTTTCGAATAGATATTTTTTATTCGATACTCTGTTTTGCACACCTAATATTATGCAAGTTACCCCAGCTTTATCCTTTGCATTATTATCCCAATCAAATGGTTTATGAGCAAATAAAATTTCTAATTCCTTCGAATATATATATGGCCATATCAAGCTGACTTGTTCACCTTCACAAAGGGAGCTTGTTGACACAAACGAAAATTTTGAATCAGATTTAGCTATGTAATCGCTTCCCTTTTTGAACCAACACGCGATGTAATCTAACCTTAAAACATTGCCAACACTTTTAAATACTTCACCCATATCTTGTTTCTGAGTTTCATTCCATCCTCTGAAACCCAAATATGGGGGATTTCCTAAAATATAAACTTCATCTCCCTCTTTCTTTGGGCAGACTGCTTCCCAATCTAACCGAGTTGCATTACCATGAACAATATTACCACCAACCCTTAATGGAAGTGTTGGGTTTGTAATCCCAAAAACTTCCTTAAATTTCATGTTGAGCTGATGTTGTGCCAACCAAAGCGAAAGGATCGCTATTTCATGTGCAAAATCATCCAATTCAATCCCATAAAACTGGGATAACTCTACCCTTGAAAAAAAAGATTGTTGGTAAGATGCAGCTAATGTGAGTTGTGCTTTCGGTATTAATTCTAACTGCTTTTTTTCAAAACCAGTAGCCACCTGTTGCAAGGTTTGTAATTGTTGTAGAATTCTTATCTCTAATAAACGTAGCTCTTTATAGGCAATAATTAAAAAGTTACCGCTTCCGCAGGCAGGATCAAATATTTTAAGCTTGCTAATTCGTTCCAATAATTTGTTTAACCTTTTTGGCTCATAT
>JBBSRF010000183.1:0-5458 GCA_038243335.1 Sphingobacteriales bacterium | reverse complement strand
TGCAGCTACTAAAGCTCCTAAAATCAAAATTGCAAAACCTATATGTGCAACAGCAGAACCTGCAAGTTTAGCACCTTTACCAGTAAAAACACCACTCAATAACCTCGCATTACTTAAAACAGCAAAGAAACAACTGAAGGTTAGAATAATATACATAGAGTTGGTGTAAACACCAGTTAACCAAGAGAAGCCTGCCGTAATTACTAAAGCAAATACTACTGAAGAAATTAAGCTACTGTAAAACTTACGTGGATCTGTATTCTTATATTTTAAAAACTGAGAAAAGCCAGATATCAAGGTAATTAATACAGCAAACGGAGCCTGCCAAGTATTGTAAAATCTTACTGCATCTTTAATTGGCGCATAGTTTGTTCCAAATGCCTTATTAAATACAGGAACAGATGTTGCAAAAATAATATGTATACACGAGACAGTTACTACTAAAGCACCGATAAACATCCAAAATTCTCGAGAATAAGTCTCTTCATCTTTATGTGTAATTGGCAATTCTTTCCACCTAGAAACAACAAAATATACAGAGATTAGTAAGAAAGCAACCATATATAAAATAAGGTGACCAAACATCCCCAAATCTGTAAAAGAATGCACAGATGTTTCTCCTAAAATACCGCTTCTAGTTAAAAAAGAAGCATATAAAACCAATAAGAAACTTACTAAAATTAAAGTAATTGCGGTAAAATAAGCATGTCCAGTATTTTTATAAGCAATAATTACATGTACGCCACCAATTAATGTTAGCCAAGGGATTATTGACGCATTTTCAACTGGATCCCAAGCCCAAAAACCACCGAAATTTAATGCTTCATACGCCCAGAAAGAACCCATAATAATACCAGTACCCAATATCATTACTGCAAACAAAGCCCATGGCAGAACTGGTTTTATCCATTCTTTATAACGTCTTTGCCATAAAGCTGCAATACCATAAGCAAAGGGAACAATCATACTTGCAAAACCTAAAAACAAGGTTGGTGGATGAATTACCATCCAATAGTTTTGCAATAATGGATTTAAACCTTTTCCGTCTACAATAAACTTTAAGTAATTTTTATAATTTTCTATATCTGCAAAAACAACAGGGGCCTTTGCTTTTAAATCTGTAGCTTCTCTTAGTAGAATAAATGGAGAACTTCCAATACGTTGTCCGAAAATTTCAACACCTAAAAGCATAGAAGTTAAGAAAACCTGTGAAAACGCTACAACTGTCATTACGCCATTTTCCCAAGTTTTAGCTTTCCATATTAAAATAGAACCTAAAACAGATTGCCAGAATGCCCAAAGCCAGAAACTACCTTCTTGACCTTCCCAAAAAGCAGAAACTATATAATAAACTGGTAGTGTCTTAGAAGAATGGTTGTAAACGTAATAATACTCATAATAATGGTTTAAAATGATATAAAACAAAATTGACCCAATACCAATGATGCTAATTACATTAACAAAAAAAGCATACCTACCAATTTTAGTCCAAGAATTATCTTTTTCGATTTTGTTAGTAGTAGCAAAAAAGTAGGAAATTGTTGATAATAATGATGCTGCGAAAGCTAAGACAATAAAAAATTGTCCGATTTTACCTGGAAGAAGAGTTTCTCCAACAAATTGTATATCCATTAAGATTTATTGTATTGTTTTACTGTGCCATCCTGCTTAACTTCAACAAGCTCATCGTTATATTTTGAAGGACATTTCATCAAAATTTTTGAAGCATAAAAAGTATCATTGTTCATTTGTCCAATCAAAACTAATTTTTCTGATTTTTCGAAATCTTGAGGTTTAGTGCCATTTAACACAACTTTATTCACTTTCCCTTTCTCATCTTTCATAAAAAAAGAGAAGTGATTTGGGTCTTTAGCCGCATCGTAATACATGCCTTTAGTTTTTTCCCAATTTCCGATTACATGCTCTTCTTTATTTGACGAAGACGCCTCTGTAAAATTAGAATAGGTATCAGTATCTGCGTTTAAGCTGACTAAAAAACCAATACAGAGGGCTATCGTAATTAAGCCAATGATTGCACTTTTTCTCATTTACTTTTGAATTAAAATCTACAAAACAAAGATAAAAAAACATAGTTAAGGAAGGCTATTTCATACCTCGGTAATGCGTAACTTGACAATTTATTGATATT
This sequence comes from Sphingobacteriales bacterium, assembly GCA_038243335.1. GTDB lineage: Bacteria > Bacteroidota > Bacteroidia > Sphingobacteriales > Sphingobacteriaceae > Pedobacter. The sequence goes on along the minus strand of JBBSRF010000183.1, from coordinate 3,309 downwards.
GCAAATCAAATTGTTGGTTGAGATCTATTTTAAAAAATTGAAATGTATTGAAAACAAGAATTGACTTAGAAAAAGACCTATTTATACTCTTCTTTAAGGAGATTTGGAAATGCTTTTCTTAACTTTTGAACTTTAGGTCCACAAACATTAACTATATAAGCACTATTTGGGTTCAACCTAAAATAATTTTGATGGTACTCTTCTGCAGGATAAAAAGTATCATAAGCTTTTACTTCAGTAACAACTGGCTCTAAATGAAATCCAGATTTATCATATTTAGCTATTGATTCCTCGATTTGTTTTTTTTCTTCGGCATTGTTATAAAAAGCAACAGAACGGTAGCTTTCACCTACATCAGGACCTTGTCTATTGAGTTGAGTTGGATCGTGCATTACAAAAAATGCAGCTACTAATTGCGAAAAGCTAATTACGTTTGGATCGTAAACAACTTGTACAGCTTCCGCATGACCAGTGATGTCTGCACTAACTTCTTCATAAGTGGGATTTACTTTTGAGCCACCAGCATAACCACTTGTAGATTTAATTACACCTTTCAATTCTAAAAAGCCTTCTTGCATACCCCAAAAACACCCTCCTGCAAATGTTGCAGTTTGCTCACCTACTTTTGCTTTAGGTAAAGTTGCTTTTACCTGATCAGTACCTGCGCCACAAGATGATAAAAATGTAAGTATAAGTAAAAATCCAATTATCTTTTTCATAGCATGATATACGTAGTTTAAGCAATTTTGTTTTTATGCATTTGTCATTATTGAATAATTTTATTTTTTAAACAAAAAATCTCTGCAGTTTTAAACTGCAGAGATTAATATGGAACAAATTCACTATTTCTTTTTCTTTAATCTTTATGCTTAAAAATTATGGCCAAATACCTAAATTCATGTAAGAAATGGCAATTTTATTAATCGAGTTAACAAAAGCCGCAGTTCTTAAAGTTTTAGTTTCTGGTTTAGCCAATAAAGTTTCTCTAATTTCGCGGTAAGAATGTATCATGGTATCTTCTAAACCAGAGTTTACCAATTCCATTTCAGAAGCGCCTTTAACAATCATTAAGCGATTTTCATCAGGAATTTTCTTTCCTGTTAAGCTTTCCAAAGTATTGATTAAATTAGCATTAGAATTTTCAGCATATCTGCTTTCCATACGTCCAAAAGCAACATGCGATAGGTTTTTTAACCACTCGAAGTATGAAACCGTAACACCACCAGCATTACAATACATATCTGGAATAATCATTCCACCCATTTCTGTGAATATCTCTTCAGCTTCTGGAGTACAAGGGCCATTTGCACCTTCAGCAATAATTTTTGCTTTAACATTGCGAATATTATCTACAGTAATTTGATTTTCTAAAGCAGCTGGAACTAAAATATCGCATTCTTGCTCTAAACCTTCCATAGAATTTTTAAAATCTGTAGCCCCTGGAAATCCTAAAATAGAACCATTATTCTTACGATGTGCAAAAACTTCATCGATATTTAATCCATTAGCATTGTATATAGCACCTTCGAACTCGCATATACCAACAATTGTAGCACCAAATTCTGCTAAAAATTTAGCAGAGTGATATCCAACATTACCTAATCCTTGTACAATTACTCTTTTCCCATCTAAACCTGCTGTTAGACCAAATTTAGCCATATCTTCTGGAAAAGAAACACATTCGCGAATTGCATAAGCAACACCACGACCTGTAGCTTCTTTTCTTCCACGAATACCATGCAAAGCAATTGGTTTACCAGTTACACAACCCAAAGCGTCTAATTGACCAGGGTTCATGGTCATGTATGTATCTGCAATCCAACTCATCTCACGCTCACCTGATCCATAATCTGGAGCTGGAACATCAATACCAGGACCAATGAAGTTCTTTTTAATTAATTCTGTTGTATAACGACGCGTGATTGTCTCTAATTCTGCAACAGAATAATTTTTTGGATTAATACAAATTCCACCTTTAGCACCTCCGAAAGGTACGTTAACGATTGCACACTTGTAAGTCATTAAAGCCGCAAGTGCCATAACCTCATCTTCATTAACCATTTCGCTATAACGTATGCCACCTTTTGTTGGGCTCATGTGATGAGAATGTTCTACACGCCAAGCATCAATTACTTCGAAACCATTTCCTCTACGTATAGGAAATTGAAAACGATATACACTGTTACATGCTTTAATTTGAGCCAATAATCCTTCTGGATGATCGGTAAATTGTGCGGCACTGTCAAAGTTCTTACAAACATCTGTAAAGAAACCTGCTGAATTTGCTGTATTAGCCATTATTTAATATTTATTATTTTTTATATTGGTTATTTGATTGTCGATTGCAGTTCTGTAATTAAATAAGAAAATACAAATGTATTTTTAAAACACGTTATCATTATTTAATTATGTGTACAAATTTGCATTAAATTAAAGCATTAATGCAAATACATTTTCTGTTAGTGTAAGCTATACACCTTGCCAAATTAGCTAAAAAATTAGTTTAGCGCAGTTTAAAATTAGTTTTTGTCACTAGATTTTTTTTCTAACATTTTTAATCTTTTATCTATTGTGAATAAATAGGCTAATAAACCAACCAAAATGATAGCAACACAAACCACAACAACGTAGATTTTACCATTACTACGCATTAAAGTAGCCATTTCCGTCTCATTATTTTGAGCAAATAAATTAAATGCTGATAAAAGCATTAATAAGGTAAGTAAAGACTTTTTCATAAGCTTAAATTGTTTTATTTTCTAAGGAGCGAATTCTAATGCGAATGGTATAAATCCAGTAGCCAATAATTATCCAACCTAAACAGGCTGGGTGAAAAACCAACCGCATACCGCTATCTAAATCATAGTTATTAAAACCTGGATTGCCACCATTACCTGGGTGCAATGAAGATTGTAAGCGTGGCAATACAAATAATAAAACGATCATCATCGGAAATGCGAAAATGTTATAAATTGAAGAAATTTTTGCTCTTTTTTGATCTTCATCAATAGAGTTTCTCAAAATTAAATAAGCAAAATATAATAGTAGAGATATGGCTGCAAAGTTTTGTTTAGGATCAGAACTCCAAAATTCTCCCCAAGTATATTTTGCCCAAAATGCACCTGTTGTTATTCCTAAAATCCCGAAGATGATGCCAACGTTGATACTTTCAACAGCTTTAATATCGTCCATTTCGTTTTTAGTTCGCAAAGATTTTATACTGTAAAATACGGAAATAGAAAACAGTACAATCATGGTAAACCACATGGGTACATGGAAATACAAATTCCTTATGGTTTCATTTAAAAT
>JBBSRF010000182.1:0-5459 GCA_038243335.1 Sphingobacteriales bacterium | reverse complement strand
TAAGTTTTGGTATTGCTTTAATGGTTGCAATGACCATTTTAAATATAAATGTATAACGCAATTGTTTTGTAAAAATTAATGTTCAGTCTAGCTTTTCACTATGTCTTTTATCAATAAATGCCCAAAAGTGGGCTTTTGTAAAAGGATATCGCTTCAATCTAAGCTATGTATTTTAGGATTATGCAAGTAAACCCCAATAGTAGCAAAACACCAAAATTTATAAACCTGATTGACGTGAAAAGCCCAAAGTTGAGGAACGAGACGAGGACTTGCAACAAAAGCAGAACTAACATTAATAGAGAAACCGATTTTGCTTTTCAAAAAAAAAACCGCAGACTAATTAAAATCTGCGGCTGTTTCTTAGTTAATTATCTTCCGCCTGGAGGACAATTCTCTTTTAAGAATTTAGTATAAGTCATTGCTAAATGTTGACTAGTTCCAGCACCTTCTGAAATCCCATGCGTACGGTTCGGATAACTCATTAATTGAAAAATCTTCTTATTCTTAACCAATTCATTAATCAACATTTCTGCATTTTGGTAATGTACATTATCATCTCCAGTACCATGCATGTATAATAGATTACCTTTCAGATTTTTAGCATAAGTTATTGGAGAACCCTTTAAATAGGCTTCTGTACTTGGAAAAGGAGTGCCCATGTAGCGCTCTTGGTAAACATTATCATAAGTTAATTGATTAGCTACAGCAGCTACAGCAATCCCTGTTTGGTAAATTTCTGGGTATTGGAACAATAAATTTAGCGTAGATGAACCACCACCGCTCCAACCGTGAACAGCTACACGATCTTTGTCCATAAATGAATAAGTTGCTAGTAATTTTTTAGTAGCCATTGCTTGGTCGCGAATATTAATTACACCGATATTTTTATAAATTGCTTTTCGCCATGCAGTTCCCTTTGGTACTGGTGCACCACGATTGTCCATAGAAATGTAGATGTAGCCGTCTTTAGCCATATCACCTATATATAATCGGTTAGCACCCGCACCCCATACATCCGCTGCCGTTTGTGAAGCTGGCTCGCCATATACATAAAATACAACAGGATATTTTTTAGTGGCATCAAAATTATCAGGCTTTTTCATCCATCCATCCATTTCTACACCATCTTCTGTAGTCACTTTAAAAAACTCTACTTTATTTTTAATAGGTTGTTGTTTAGCTAATTGGTTAGTAATACTTCCTTCCATGGTTAATGGTTGGTTTTTAGCAAAATTAATCCATTCTGTAACTGGAGAAATAACAGAACTATTGTAACTGTGACGAGCAAATAAACCGTTTGGTGAAATAGAATAACTATGCGTTCCGGGTAAAACTGAAGGAGTAACTAACTCTAATTTACCTCTACCATCTAATTTTGTTTTGTATAAATATTTTTGTGTAGCGTTAGTAGGTGATGCTGTAAAATAAACTGTATTATTTTTTTCATCTATTAAATTTACACTCATCACATCATAATTACCCTTAGTCACTAAAGTTTCTTTTTTTCCATCTCTACTAATGCGATATAAATGTGTGAAACCATCTTTTTCGGTTTGATAAATGAATTCTTTATTGCCATTTAACCAAGTAAAATCATCTTGTGCATCTATCCAAGATGTATTTGTCTCTTTGTAAACTTCTGTAATTGCTCCAGTTGATGCATTTGCAACAAATAGTATACTTTCATTTTGTTGTCTATTCAACTGTTGTAAAATAACTTCATTTGTATTCGGTATCCAATCCATACGAGGAATGTAATGTTGAATATTATTACCAGGAACAGCTAACCAATTCGTTTTAGCCGTAGCAATATCTACTACACCAATTTTACAAGCAGAAGGATCTTGGCCAACTTTTGGGTATTCTACAGGGACATTAAATGAATAAATAGAATCAGTATTATTAATCATTAAGAAGTTTTTAATTTTTGTAGCATCAATTTGCCAGTAAGCAATTGATTTACCATCAGGAGACCATTTAAAACCATCAAGACAACCAAACTCTTCTTCATAAACCCAATCAAATGTTCCATTAATCATTCTAGTTGTGCCATTAGTAGTGAGTGCTTTTATTGCATTGGTTGCTAAATCTTCAACATAAATATTATGTTCGCTTACATATGCTACTTTGTTGCCATCTGGCGAAAATTTAGCAAACATTAAGGAAGAAGCAGGTTTTCCTTTTCCAATTTGTTTTAAACTATTGTTTGTGATATCAGCCACCCAATAATCACCTCTACTATCTTGCCTCCAAACTCTTTTAGTATTAGTGTAAATTAAAGCTTTTGTTCCATCATCATTAAGCTGAAAACTTCTTACGGTTAAAGGAGCAGCACTATTTGTTGGTGTAAGTAATTCTTTACTAATTATCGTATTTCTTTCGTTTTTGGGAAGTGTAATCGTTACAATTTCTCCTCCTGTATTTTGGTAATAACTATTTCCATCCTTGGTCCAGTTAATTCCACCTCTCTGCGCTTTAACTGTACTATTGCCGATCATGGCAACCACAATAAAAGCAATAAATAATTTGGTTAGTTTCATATTAAAGTTTTATAAATTGTTCATATACTGTTTGTAAATAAGCTTGACCTAGTTTTAAATTTTGATTTGTTAGTAAGACATTTTGTGGGTTACTATTGTATACTATTGTCTTCCCAACATTATCAAATGTAACACATAGATTATCTTTTATAAAACCTAATCCATTATCCCATGTAAAAAATGCAAAATTTTTGGTGTATGGGTTTAGTAAATTTTTGCTCCATAAAAAATCTTTAGTGGGAATATTCAATTGAGAAAGTAAGGTAGAAGGAATATCTTGTTGACTACCTATATTATCGAATTTTCTCCCTTTAAACTCGTTTTTAATCACTTCTCCATAAAATAATAATGGAATATGATAACGCTCTGGTTCAAAGACTTCATATTTATTTTTTGGTAACGCGTGACCATGATCGGCTACAAAAATAAATAAGGTATTTTTATACCACTCTTGTTTTTTAGCTTCAACTAAATAAGCATTGATACAGGAATCTGTGTAATAGGCGGTACTTTTGAATTTTGATATATTGTCTGTAGTTCCAAACTTCGCTTTTCCAGGTACTTCATATGGTTCATGATTAGTTAAAGAAAGTATAGTGGAAAAAAAAGGCTGTTTACTTTGATTTAGTTCTTTTAGTTGCCTATTAAAAACAAGGCCATCATAAGCGCCCCATTTAGAATTCATATCTTTTTTCTCAAAGCTATTCTTGTCAATAAGTTTTTGATAGGAGTGACTTAAGATAAAAGCTTTATAATTATCAAATTCTGATTCGCCACCATAAAAGAAAGAAGTTTGGTAACCTTCATTAAATAATTTCTGACTAATAGCAGGTATTTTTTGCATTTTTTCTGGCCATTTTACAATACTTCCAGTTCCTAAAGTTGGGAAGCCGGTTAAAGTGCCAATTAAACCTTTATCTGTTCTGTTACCTGCTGCATATATTTTGGTAAATAAAATGCCATCATTAATTAAGTTATCAAAATTTGGAGATATACCATCTTCGTTTCCTAAAGTTTTGGTTAAATTAGCTGTAAAACTCTCTAAAATAAACAAAACGATATTTGGGCGAACAGTTTTCAAGATGCTTATTGTGGTATCTTTTTCTACGCTATAGATTTTGCTTATTTCTTCTTTAGCATAATTCTCATTCAAATATAAATAAGGATTTTTGTTAGCTTTCTTAGAAGCTAATACGCTTGATACTAAATTCCACTCTGTATTTAGCGAAGCATGATTTAAGATTTGATAATTTGAAAAATAAGCCATGCTTTGGCTATTTGGAGCTACATCGACACCACCTCTAATTAATAAAAAATTAAAAGCTATAAGTAATACAGCAACTATTGACTTTAGCCAAATAGGGGTGTTGCTAAATTTTACATACCTTTTAACTAAAATAAACTCTAAATATAAAGCTATAGTTACAATAACTATTAATATAAATAAGCTTAGTAAAATAGGAGATGAGGCGCTAGAAGCAAGTGCTTCATTTGGTGTGTCAATAGCAAAAGAAAGAGCTCTAGCATTAACTTTGCTACCCCATTCTCTGTAAATATTAAAATTGATAACAGCTAAAATCCCAAAAATTACGATTAATATTTTGTTATAAATGGATAACCATTTAAAATCAACAGCTGTTTTTTTAGTTAAGAACCAATAAATAAAAATAATTATAGGGGCAACGGCAATATATGCCGTCATGGAAAGGTCTAATCTTAAAGCATGATAAAAAGTTGCTAATTTTTCTCCAAGAGGAATATTTCTCAGTTTTTGATGAAAAATGAATAGAAAGATAAATTTATCAATTGCAAAAAATAAGAGCCAGAATAAAAAAAATCTAATAAAAAAAATCAGGCTTTTAAACATTGATGCAATTTAATAAATTGCAATGAATAAAAGCCAGATTTAATAATTGTATTAAGAAAATTTATTCTCCGCCACCTTGCATTGCCATTAATTCTGCATAGGTAATTTCATCATAGCCAATAGGGATTTTAACAACAGACAATTCGCCAACTTTTCCTTCATTGATAGATTTTAAAGTAACATTTCCTGCTTTTCCAGAAAATTTAACAACCGCACCTTTTACGTCTTTAAATTCACTAGTTATCATGTTTAAAGGTAATTCAATATCATTAGTTACCCAAACTTCATAACTTTCGCCAGCTTGGTTTTTAAAAGTATATTTTTCAGCATTATAAGTTGCAATTACTTGCTTTTCTCCAGTTGCTTTTAGGTCCGAAATCTTACCTCCACCTGCAGCAGCACTTTGCTTTTCTATATCTTCTTTAGACATTTTAGCTGCTTTTTGCATTTGTGCTACTGGCACATCTACCAACACTAAGCCAGTACCACTTTTAATGTCATTAAAAATACCAATAGTAGCTGGCCCAGCTTCAAGTTCCATTTTAGAAATATCACCATTAAACTTAATTTTTTGGTCTACTTCTCCTTGGTCAGATTTCATTGTATAAACAATCGTACCTTCATTAACTTTTTTTTGTGCATTTGCAATAAATGCAGTGCTAATTAAAATTGCGGCTAAAACGCCAGTTTTCATAGATTTGAACATCATATTAATTTTAGATTTTATTTACCATTTAATTTTTTCTTTATTTAAAAAAGATGTAATACCTTTTTTAAAATCTTCACTTTCTCTAACCTTTGCATTAATTTCAACAGCCATGTTTAAACTATTTTCTAAACTAGGATTTGTTGTTTCATTAATGAGTTGCTTAGTTACCATTAATGAATTTGCAGAAGTATGATCGCATAAATTTAGTGCAAAATCGTTTACACTTTGATTTATTTCTTCTTTTTTTGTTACAAATGTGATTAAATTATATTTCAATGCGTCATCTGCTGTAAATAGTGCTCCAGTAAAAAGTATTTTTTTAGCTATTGTTTCGCTAGTTTTT
>JBBSRF010000181.1:0-5511 GCA_038243335.1 Sphingobacteriales bacterium | reverse complement strand
TGATTTTCAGGGTAATTTAAGAAAGTATTCGATTTTTGAAGGTTCTTATTTAGGTTCTCCTTCTGCAGGAGAGCAAGCGAACTTAGGTTTTTCAATAGATAATAATGTAGAGTTAAAAGTTAGGTCTAAAAAAGATACTACAGGTGGTGGAATTAAAAAAGTTCCAATTATTCAAGGTTTAACTATATCTGGCAGTTATAATTTTATGGCACCAATTAAGAAATTAAGCCCTTTAAATTTTAGTGGTAGATCTCAGCTTACTGATAAATTCGGAATCAACTTTAATGGAACTTTAAGTCCTTATTTAGTTGGTGAAAGAACAATAATTTCTGCAGTAGGACCCACACAAACAAGCAATGTTATTTTCGAAGAATCCAATAGATATGTATTTAGCGATGGTAAATTACCAAGACTAACGAGTTTTTCTTTTTCTACAGATTTTAGTTTTAATCCCGCCGCACTAAAAAGGCGTAATAAAAATTTGGATGCTTTAAATGAGCAAAAAAATCCACAAGGTAGAACGCCAGAACAATTGGCAGAATTACAGGCAATTAGCAGAGATCCAAATGCTTTTGTTGATTTTAATATTCCTTGGAATTTAGCTTTATCTTATAGTTTTAGTTACAATAATCAGTTAGGCAGAAAAGAAACTAGAAATGTTAGCAATACTTTAAATTTTAATGGCGACTTTAATTTAACACCTAAATGGAAAATTCAGTTTACCTCTGGTTATGATTTTAAAGCAAACGATTTGTCATATACATCTTTTTCTATCTATAGAGATTTACATTGTTGGGATTTAAGTGCAAGTTGGGTTCCTATTGGATTATATCAGAGTTATTCTGTAACTATTAAGGTTAAGCCAGGTGTACTTCAAGATCTTAAACTGAGTAAACGAAAAGGTTATTATACTCGTTATTAATTATTAAAAATGTTAGCAGAAATTATTACCATAGGTGATGAAATATTAATAGGTCAGATTGTTGATACAAATTCTGCCTGGATGGGTAGAGAATTAAATAAAATTGGTGTTAGTGTAAAACAAATTACATCGGTTTCTGATGAAGCTGATCATATTATAAATGCTTTAAATGAAGCTCAAACTAGAGCAGATATCATTTTATTAACTGGTGGTTTAGGTCCAACTAAAGACGATATTACTAAACTTACCTTAGCTAAATATTTCAATATGCCTTTAAGGCAAGACCAAGAAACTTTAGAACGTGTTCAATCCTTTTTTCAAAAGTTAAATAGACCAATGCTTGATATAAACATTAAGCAAGCTGATGTGCCAGATGGTTGTGAAGTGATACAGAATAGAAATGGTACAGCGCCATGCATGTGGTTTAATGTAAATGGAAAAATTATTATCTCCATGCCTGGTGTGCCATTTGAAATGATGTACCTAATGGAAGAGGAAATTTTACCTCGACTTAAAAATAATTTTGATTTACCGTATATCGTTCATCAAACCATCTTAACCGTTGGCCAGGGAGAATCTTATTTAGCTAAACAAATTGAAGATATAGAAGATAGTTTACCTTCACATATTAAGTTAGCCTATTTACCTAAGTTAGGTCAAGTTAGATTAAGATTAAGTGCAATTGGTGAAAATGAAACCGCTTTAAAAGCAGAGGTAGCTACGTATGCTCAAAGAATTATAGAAAGAGCGAAGGATTATGTTGCAGCTGAAGAAGATGTTCCATTAGAAAAAGCTATTTTAAATTTAATGAAAGCTAATAATTTTACACTTTCAACTGCAGAAAGTTGCACTGGAGGATACATCTCTCATCTTATTACGCAACATGCAGGTTCTTCTTCGGTTTTTGCAGGTGGCGCTGTAGCCTATTCTTACGATTTAAAAGAAAGTACATTAGGTGTTCAACACAAAACATTAACTGAATTTGGAGCCGTAAGTGAACAAACTGTTAAAGAAATGGCTCAAGGCGCTGTTACTAAATTTAAGACTGATTATTCAATTGCAGTTAGTGGTATTGCTGGGCCAGATGGAGGCATGCCAGGTAAACCTGTTGGTACCGTGTGGATTGCAATTGGAGCAAAGGATAAAGTTGTTGCTAAGTTATTTACGTTTGGCAATAAAAGAATACAAAATATAGAGCGCTCTGCCACAGCAGCGTTAACTATGTTGTTAAATCTATTAAAACAAGATTTGAAATAAATAATTAAAAAGCAGTACTTTTGCACTCAATACCAATATAAACAAGTTTAAACATATGGCTCAATACGAATTATTGTTACCAAAAATGGGAGAAAGTGTTGCAGAGGCAACCATCATTAAATGGACTAAACAACCAGGTGATGTTATCAGTCTAGATGATACCATTTTAGAAATCGCAACTGATAAAGTAGATTCAGAAGTGCCTTCTCCTGTTGCAGGAAAACTGGTTAAGCAACTTTTTGCCACAGATGATGTTGTTCAAGTAGGTGCTGTAATTGCTATTATAGAGATTGATGGTGGAGAAAATAAATCCTCAAGCGAAACTAAAGAAGAGAACCCAGTAGTTACAAATGTATCTGATAATCAAGTTGCTCAAACTTCAAGTGTAGATAAATTAGCAGAAGAAAAAAATACAAATTCTCAACCACAAGATTTTAAAAATTCAGATCGTTTTTATTCACCATTGGTGAAAAGTATAGCTACGCAAGAAAACATTTCTTTAGCAGAACTAGATCAAATTAAAGGGAGTGGTGCGGATGGTAGAGTTTCTAAAGATGATTTATTAAGTTATATCTCAAGTAAAAATAGTGGTAATTCAGTAGATGCGAAACAAGTTGTCGTTCAAAATTCGACGCCACCAGTTCAAAAACCAATAACACCATTAACTTCAGTTTCTGGAGGTGATGAAATTATAGAAATGGACAGAATGCGTAAACTAATTGCCGATCACATGGTAATGAGTAAGCAAACTTCTCCGCACGTAACATCATTTGTAGAGGCAGACGTAACCAACATGGTTAAATGGCGTGAAAAAGTGAAAAAATCATTTGAGCAACGTGAAAATGAGAAAATTACTTTCACTCCAATTTTTATTGAAGCAGTAAGCAAAGCGATTAAAGATTTTCCGATGATTAATGTTTCCTTAAATGGCACACAAATTATTAAGAAAAAAGATATAAATATTGGTATGGCAGCAGCTTTACCGAGTGGGAATTTAATTGTTCCTGTAATTAAAAATGCTGATCAATTAAATCTATTAGGCCTAACTAAAGCAGTTAACGATTTAGCCTCACGAGCTCGTGCTTCAAAATTAAAACCAGACGAAACTCAAAATGGAACTTTTACTTTAACGAATGTTGGCTCTTTTGGTAATGTAATGGGTACGCCAATCATTAATCAACCACAAGTTGCAATTTTGGCTGTAGGTGCAATTAAAAAGAAACCAGCGGTATTAGAAACTGAATTTGGTGATGTAATTGCTATTCGTCATATGATGTTCCTTTCACTTTCTTACGACCATAGAGTTGTAGATGGTTCTTTAGGTGGAACTTTCGTACGTAGAGTTGCTGATTATTTAGAAAATTGGGATATCAATAGAGAGATTAGTTAGTTTTATATATTAAAAATGTAGAAATAACTAAATTATTATTAATATTTATTTAATATTTAAAGCATATATGAAAAGTAAAAACAAATTTATTATTTACCTAATTATTGGTTTAGTCCCGTTGTTAATTAAATTTTCTAAAGATATTTTTAACATTGGAATTAAAGACGGTAAGGCAAATATACACGCTGTTAAATAATTAAATTATATTTCTTTATCAATATAGCTATTTATAAGACTTTTTTATGAGTTCGTCATGCTGAAATAGATTCAGCATGACTGAACATAAAACAATAAATTAGTTGGTAAATACTCCATCTTCAATAATACCAGCAATATCTTGTTGAGTGTAAATTATTTTACCAGTCTGTGCAATAAATACATCTTTATTTAAAAGTAATGCTCTGTTTGTAATTAAATTCTTTAAACTAACATTTCCAATTACATATTTGTACTCATTGCGAGTAAAACGTTCAGAAATATTTTCTATATGTAGTTTTTCAATTGTGTACTCATGTACGTATCTCAAATAAATTTCAATAATTACATTATCAGTATGAATTAAACCATTTTGCTGGTGATATTTTTTATACTCATAACGATAATCATAACGTAAAGCTGCAATATCAGAAAGTACAGCTGCACCAGTAGGGTGACCGCCTGCACCTTTTCCAAAAAAGAATTGTTGATCAGCAAAAGCAGCTTGAACAGTAACTCCGTTATGCTCATTTTCTACATTGTATAGAAAATCATCAGCTTTAACAAACTTTGGTAAAACATAGGTAACTACCTGTTTTGTAGTTATTTTACGTGCAGTTGGCACCAATTTTATTTTTAAATTTTTCTCTCTAGCGTATTGAATATCAGCATCTGAAATGTTTTGTATACCTACATTTAAAATTTCATCAGGATTAATAAATAAACCATAAGCATGCGCTGTGGCAATGGTCAATTTAAACTTAGGATCATAACCACCAACGTCTAATATTGGATCTGTTTCTGCGAATCCTAATTCTTGTGCCTGTTTTAAAGCGACAGCATAAGGTAATGCTTCATTAAATATTTTCGATAAAATATAGTTAGATGACGCATTAAAAATACCACTGATTCCGTGTAATAGTTCATTGTCGTAATATTCTTCTAAATTTCTAATAATCGGAATACTACCGCAAACGGCACCTTCATATAATAAAGATGTACCATTTGCTTTTTGCAATTCAACTAATTCTGCTAAGTGTATAGCAATCATTTTTTTATTTGCTGAGACCACATTTTTGCCAGTGCTTAGTGCTTTTTTTACAATCTCAAATGCAACTTCGGCATCATCTATTAGCTCAACAATTGTGTTAATTTCTGGATTATTTAATATTTCATCATGAGAAGTTGTAAATAGGTTTGCATCTAAAGTTCTTTTCTTCTCAGGATTTTTAATGGCAATTTTAACAACTTCTAAATTTAAGTTTTGTCCGCGGATAATATCATGTAATCCTTGTCCCACAACACCAAATCCAAATAATCCTATTTTAAGTTTTTTACTCATTTTTTTATTTTATTTTACAGATTAACATAATTTTATATATGCTATCTATTTGTACGTTTATAATTTTTATGCTGTTCTATTTAATTTAATAATTTTCTTGTTAAAGCTATTTTTTAAAAAATTACTGATAATGTTTGTCAGTTTATCAGTCTCAATTAAAAATCCATCGTGCCCATAAGCACAATTAATACTGCTAAACTCTGCTAGAGGAATATGATCTGCTAAAAATTGTTGCTCACTAATCGGGAATAAAACATCATTTTCAATTCCGATGATTAAAGTATTTGCTTTAACTTCTGCCAATGCAGCTACAATACTTTTCTTGCCTCTACCAACATTATGACTGTCCATTGATTTGGTTAAATACCAATAACTATAAGCATTAAAACGCTTACATAATTTTTC
>JBBSRF010000180.1:0-5538 GCA_038243335.1 Sphingobacteriales bacterium | reverse complement strand
TACCAGATAGTGTTCCTGCTTGGTAAACTCCTCCATCAGGAGAAATGTGCGCCATAATTTCATTAGAGGCACCATACATACCAACTGGTAAACCGCCACCAATAATTTTACCGTAAGTAACAATATCTGGTTTTATACCGTAATGTGCAGCAGCACCTTCAAAACCTACTCTAAAACCAGTTATTACTTCATCAAAAATTAATAAAGCTTTATTCTCCGTACACGCATCTCTTAAATAAGAAATGTAATTTTGATCTTGCATTAACAAACCATTATTTGCCGGAATACCTTCTATAATAACCGCAGCTACTTGACCGTCAAATTGAGCAAATGCTTTTGTTATTGCTTCTTTATCATTCAGTGGGATAACAATAGTTTCTTCAGCAAATGATTTCGGAACACCAGCCGATGATGTTTCTCCAAAAGTTACTAACCCAGAACCAGCTTTTACCAAAAGAGAATCACTATGACCATGGTAACAACCCTCAAATTTAATAATTTTGTCTTTACCTGTAAAGCCACGAGCTAAACGTATTGCAGACATCACCGCCTCAGTGCCAGAACTAGTAAAACGTATTTTTTCTACAAAACGATTGTTTTTAATAATCAACTCTGCTAATTCATTTTCTAATGCTGTTGGTGCGCCAAAGCTCATCCCATGCTGCATGGTTTCAATAACTTTTTCTCTTATTTTAGGATGATTATGCCCCAAAATCAATGGACCCCAACTGCCACAAAAATCTATAAATTGATTGCCATCCGCATCCCAAATATAGCAACCATCACCTTTTTGAATAAATAATGGTGTACCATAAACAGATTTAAAAGCTCTAACTGGTGAATTTACTCCACCTGGAAAATAAGTTTTAGATTTTGCATATAATTCTGCAGATTTCTCACGACTAATATCAGGCTTACTTCCTGTATTAAGTGGCATCTCTTCCTCAGTTCCCGAAAATATTTTTTTTAACTGTTCTAACATTTTAATAAGCTTATAGCTGAAAATCGAAAGCTGAGCGATAAAACCAATACAATAAATATGATGATTTACGCTATATGCTTTAAACTTTGAGCCTAAATTACATCCATTTATTTTCTACAATATCTCTAATATGATAAGTGGTAATGATGCTAGCTCCCGCTCTTGCAAAGGCGTGCATTGTTTCCATAACTACTTTCTGTTCATCAATCCATCCTCTTTGTGCCGCGGCTTTTATCATAGAATATTCTCCAGATACGTTGTAGCAAGCAATTGGTAAATCGCTATTCTGTTTTAATTTACTAATAATATCTAAATAAGCTAATGCTGGTTTTACCATTAATACATCAGCACCTTCACTTTCGTCTAATAAGGCTTCTCTGATCGCTTCGGTACCATTTCTAAAATCCATCTGGTAGGTTTTGCGATCACCTTTGTTTGGTGCACAATCTGCCGCTTCTCTAAATGGCCCATAATATGCTGAAGCAAATTTAGTAGCATGGCTCATAATAGCCGTATTTACAAATCCACTTGCATCTAGTTTTTGTCTAATTGAACTTACTCTTCCGTCCATCATATCAGATGGCGCCAACATATCCGCTCCTGCTTGCGCATGATTTAATGCCATTTTAGCGATCAAATCAACAGATAAATCATTCTGAATATAATCATCTTTCATTATACCGCAATGACCATGTGTGGTGTAAGAACAAACACAAACATCAGATACCACAAATAAATCATCACCGAAGTTTTTCTTTAATTCTCTTATTGCAACTGGCACTAAAGAGTTTTCACTATAAGCTGATTTAGCATCTTCACTTTTCTCATCACCTACCCCAAAAAGCATAATTTTATTTACACCAAGAGTTAAACCTTTCTCTATATCTTTTAATAAAGTATCTGTAGAAAAATGATTAATGCCAGGCATTGAATTTATAGGATGAATAACTCTATTTCCTGGCACTACAAAATAAGGATAGATAAACATATCTTTCGATAATCTTGTTTCTGCTACAAGCTCTCTAACAATTGAATTTTTTCTTAACCTACGTGGTCTTTGCATAATGCGTATATTTTAATCAATTCCAAAAACTGCTTCTGCCAAGCCAATTTCATCAGGAGAATAAGGCAATATGTATTGGATATCCATCTCTTTAAATTTTTTACCTGTAGAATTACCAATGGCAATAACTTTTTGACCTGGGTCTAATAAATTATCTGCAAAATAAGCTTCAACATTAGATGGGCTAGTGAAAATTAAAATTTCAGCAGTTGTGCCGTCTATATTTTCTTCAATAACAGTTTCGTAAATTGGTAAATCTACCACTTTTGAAGCTGTTGTTAATGCACTCTGAATAGTTCTTAGCGAATCTTGAGCTCTAGGAAATAATACTGTTTGATTTAAAACTAATTTTGCAAAATCTTTCGCCACATCTTCTATTACTCCACCTTCTCCAACAAAGCTTGCCATTTTACCGAATTTTCTCAATGTATCTTCAGAACCACGGCCAGCTACACCAAATTTTATTTTTTTACTTAAAACCGGGTTGAGTTTAAAGAAATACTCGACCCCATTTCTACTGCTAAAAAACACCCAATCAATGTTTTTTAAATAAAAAGGATCTAAAATAGTTACAATTGGAAAAGTTCTAATTAAAGATCGTCCATCTATTTTTACATTGTGCTTAGCTAAAGCTTTTCTAAAATAGCTATGCTCGCCAATTTCTCTAGAAATAAATACTTTTTCGGGCATTTTTCTATCTTTATTAAATGCAGCAACTATCCTTTCTGCTAAGCCAATAGTATTTTCTGCTCTTAAAAAGAAACGATCTGGAAAATCATCTTTTGTTTCAGATTTTGAAGTCCAAACCTCAAAAAATCCATCAACTTTTTTGCAATAGCAACCTAAGGGCATGTGACAACCACCTTCAAAAAGGTTCAAAACTTTGCGTTCTACTGCAATTTCTTCAGCAGTTAAAATATTATGAATTTGTTGTAACTCTTCAAACAATGAAGTATCATTTTCACGAATTTGAATGGCCAATGCACCTTGAGCAGGCGCGGGTACTAATTCTGTGGTATCTATAATTTCAACATGAAATTCACTTAAATCTATTCCCAACCTACTCACACCTGCTCTTGCAAGCATGATGGCGTCATAATTTTCATCACGCAATTTCTGTATACGAGTTGGTACATTTCCACGTAAGTCTTCTATATTTAAATCAGAACGTAAAGCCAATAATTGCGCTTGCCTTCTATTGGAAGACGTACCCACAGTTGCTCCCTTTTTTAAGGACAATTTCTGCGTTACATCTACTGTATCTTTTAAAATTAATAATAATTCAGCTGGATCTTCTCGCTCAGTAACTGCTGCAATAATTAATCCTGGTGGGTTTACTGTTGGCAAATCTTTGTGAGAATGTACAGCAATATCAATTTTACCTGCTAATAATTCTTCTTCTAACTCTTTTGTAAAAAAACCTTTCCCTTCCAACTTATCTAACCTAAGGTTTAAAATTTTATCGCCTTGCGTTTTAATGATTTTTAATTCCGCCTGTATACCAATGCTAGCTAGTCTATCTTTTGTATTGTTAGCTTGCCATAACGCTAAATCGCTTCCGCGTGTACCGATTATTATTTTCTTCACCTTGTATGATAGTTTTTTAACAAAAATAGGTAAAATTTTAAAAGACTTTGTAACTGTAAAAGCATTAAATAAATAAAATGTTTAAGGAAAATGATAGCTAATCTTAAAAATTTTATGTTTAAATAATATTCGCAGCTAGCTATTTTTGACTAAAATTTCTTTTGCCATTACCATTGGGATAGTAATACATTTTTTCTCCATGTAGTTCATTACCTTTTCTAAAATTGCTCTAGAATTATCGTCCAAAGTACTAATCTCATCTGCAAAAACTCCATTAATAGCAGTATGTTTAATTTCTTTGATTTTCTTAGGTACATCACTCATCGCAATTTCAACTCTACGCTGGCGTAAAACAGAATCAAATTCTTTAATATTTTCGTCTATAATATTTTCTGCGTTAATCAACTCATCGTAACGTTCTTGAATATTTTTACGAGCTACTTCTTTTAGTGATTCAACTTCAATGTAATGTATAGGGAATTTTTTCACAACATCTGGATCAACATCCGTTGGAATTGCTAAATCAACTACTACCTTTTTACTATCATCACCATTTAATAAGGATAAGTAAATTTCTTCTGTAATAATTGGCTCAGTTGCACCTGTACAAGTGATAATAACATCGAAACCTTCTTTAAAATTTGCTAATTCAGTGAGAGGATAGGCTATTCCATTTAGGTCTTTGGCTAAAACTTCTGCTTTTTCTACTGTTCTATTAAAAATAGAGAAATTAGAGTATTTATGTTTTTTAAGGTATTGAGCGATATTTTTATTGGTATCTCCAGCTCCAATAATTAACAAACGAGATTTAGAGCATACATTTAGTTCACGTAATTTGCGGTAAGCCAAAGAAACTACAGAGACAGGGTTTTTAGAAATATTTGTATTCGTATAAACCTCTTTAGCTGTTTTAACTACACGACACATAATCATCCGCATATAATCGCCAGTAAAACCAGCCACTCTACAAGCTTCATAAGCTTTACGAACTTGAGCTAAAATTTCTTTTTCGCCAACCACTAAACTTTCTAACGAGCAGGAAGTACGCAATAAATGATTGAAAGCTTGCGTTTTTTCATAATAAGAAACATTATTTAAAAACTGCTCCATGAACTCTTCAGGTAAGCCCATGTCTAATACACGAAGAAATTTCCTGATAAAATCCTTGTCTAATTCACCTTCAGAAGTGAAAACAAATTCTACTCTATTACAAGTACCAATGTAAAAGATTTCTTTAACATTTAACTCTGATTGGATATTTCTCAACCTATCATCAAGTGTTTGCTCACAAATTACCAACTTACCTAAAGCTTTAAGGTCAATTTGTTTATGTGTAAATGCAATAATCTTTAAATATTCCAAAATAGGTTGGTTGTTATTTTTCGCAAAACAAAAGTAATTACGTAAACCCGTATATCTGTCATTAAGCTGTAATATAGCCTAATTTAGAAAGGTTTTAAATTGTAAGTTCTATTGGTTTATCTTTAGCATCACTTACTTCATTACATTGACAGTTAACTGACAATTTTTATCTACTTTTATTCAATGAATATAATTAAAAAAGTAGTTATTTTGGTGATGATAGTGTTTTATTTCTATGCAGGGATTAATCATTTTATCAAACCAGCAAATTATATAAAACTTATTCCACCTTATTTACCTTGGCCAGAAACTTTAAATTATTTGGCGGGTTTTTTTGAAGTAGCTTTCGCAGTATTACTTATCTCAATAAAAACAAGAAAATATGCATGTTGGGGTATTATTTTAATGTTAGTAGCCTTTATGCCTACTCATATTTTCATGATTCAAAAAGCGGAATTAGATCCATTGATATTAGGAAAACTAACCATTACACCACTAATTGCATGGTTAAGAATACCACTACAAGCTGTTTTAATGGTATGGG
>JBBSRF010000179.1:0-5545 GCA_038243335.1 Sphingobacteriales bacterium | reverse complement strand
GTTACACTTTTGTTGGCTTGCGGTGCAGCTGCAGGAATAGCAGGAGCATTTAATAGCCCTATTGCAGGAATAGTTTTTGCAATTGAAATTTTATTACCAGAATTTACAATTCCAGCATTTATACCCTTATTATTGGCTTCAGCAACTGCTGCAGTTGTTGCACGTTTCTTTTATAATGAACAACTTTTTTATTTAGTAACTGAAGGCTGGCTAACATCTTCCCTTATTTATTATGTGGTTTTAGCCTGTTTTATTGGTTTATTCTCAATATATTTTGGAAAAACTAATACAGCAATTAAAGAGTTTTTCTATAAAATAAATCATCCCTATAAAAAAGTTATTATGGGTGGTTTAGCGCTTGGCGCTTTAGTATTTCTTTTTCCAACATTATACGGCGAAGGTTATATTACGATTAAAAATCTGTTAAAAGGTGATGTTAATGTAGTTATAGACAATAGTATATTTTCATCTTATAGAGCTTTCCCCGCAATTATAACACTTTTTACAATATTCACCATTTTTGCTAAATCTGTTGCTACATTGGTAACTTTAGGTGCAGGCGGTAATGGAGGTATCTTTGCGCCAAGTCTAATTATAGGAGGGTTAATTGGCTTTGTTGTTGCGTTTACCATTAATACTTTAGGTATTGGCCAAGTGAATATTGCAAATTTTATAGTTGCAGGTATGGCTGCATCTTTGGGTTCTATTATGCACGCACCTTTAACAGGGATTTTTTTAATTGCTGAAATTACTGGTGGATATGTTTTAATGGTGCCCTTAATGATTACTACTGCTGTTGCTTATTTAATTAACCGTAGTTCTAATAAATATTCTATTTATACCAAACCATTAGCAGAAAAAGGAGAACTTTCTCATCATGAAGATAAGGATACTACTGTTTTAAACATGATGAAATTAAGGTATTTAGTGGAAAAAGATTATTTGAAGCTTATTGAAAGTGATTTTATAAAAGCTAGAATGAACGAAATCTTATTGTCTAAAAGAAATATTTTTCCTGTAGTTGATTTAGATGAAAAATTTAAAGGTCTATTGTATGTAGAAGACTTATTAAGGCAGTCTATAGTTTCTCAAACAGGCTCGGATTTAAGAGTAGATAATTTGATGAAATTAGCTCCTGATGTAATCAACATCAATGCAGAAATGAAATTTGTATTGAAGAAAATGGAGGCAGAAAATGTTTGGATCTTACCAGTGGTTAAAGACGACTATAGTTTTGTTGGTTTCGTGTCTAAAACGGCTATTTTTAATAAATATAGAGCAATGTTAAGTAGGCAAGCAGATTATTTGGCCTAAATAATTTGAATTTTTTTTATGATGATTGTTTTAATTTTTGTTTAAAAAGTGTTTTATTTTGATCTTTTTTAATTATTTCAGCTAAATTAATTTCATTTAAAATTTTATAATATTTTTCATGGGTCTGAATAGCTTTTAATTCAGTTAACTCTACAATAACTTTAAATAATGTTTCATAAGAAACGCCAGCAAAAGCAGATAAATCTTGTCTAGATAGTTCTATATCAATATAACCTTCTTCATTTTCTCCAAATTGATTTTTAAGATAAATAAACGATTGAGCAATACGAGCTTTAACACTCATATGTACTAAATCTCTCATTTTCTTATCTTTTTCTTGCAATTGATTGGCAAAAAATTTCATCAAGTTATATGTAAATATGGTATTAACTTCTAAAGTAGATTCGAAAAAATCCATATTCAAATAGCAAACTGTTACTTTTTCTAATGCTGTTGCAGATACTGGATAAATATTACTCTCTCCAAAGCCCATATGCCCCAATATATCACTTTCTTTAGCAAACCTTACAATAAATTCTTTTGATGAATTCCATTGTTTGTGAACTTTAACTTTGCCACTGTAAATAAAAAAAATACCATTTACTTCGTCTCCTTCATTAAAAATACGTTCCCCCCTTTTAAATGTAATATTCTTCTTATTTAAACTAATTACTTGATGCCAATTTTTTATTGAAAACTGACATAAAAAGCAAGTTTTTAGATCACATTTTGTTATTGATGATTTCATTCTATGGTTTATAATACAATGATACTGATAATATTAAAAGATAATACAAAATATTGTTTTTGCACTATTATATTATGTATTAATTTATATTTTAAATCAATAGTATTGTTTTAGCAATAATTTATTTATTTTTGTGAAAACAGCGTAATAAATGAATAAAATAAAAAATAATGGTATACCTATTTCACCATTGTTAAATCAAAAAAGAAAAAATAACAACGATATAGCATCTGGATTAGTAGAAAAAAAGCGTTTAATTAAAATTTCTCTACTGTCTATTATAGTTGCAGTTTTCATCAGTATAATTGCAAAATTGTTAATCCACCTGATTGATTTCGTTACCAATATTTCATTCTACGGCATTTTCAATACTGAATTTAATAGTCCATCTGATAATAATTTAGGTTTATGGGTAATTTTTATACCAGCAATTGGAGGTTTAATTGTAGGTGTAATGGCATTATACGGATCTAAAGCAATTAGAGGGCATGGAATTCCAGAAGCAATGGAACAAATTTTAGTCAATCAAAGTAAAATAAAACCAATTATTGCTATACTTAAACCCATTTCTTCTGCAATAGCAATTGGTACAGGTGGTCCTTTTGGTGCAGAAGGACCAATTATTGCTACTGGTGGTGCGCTTGGTTCTACATTAGGTCAGTTATTCAAAATAAATTCTAATGAAAGAAAAATTATTTTAGCAGCAGGTGCTACAGCGGGTATGTCTGCAATTTTCGGAACACCAATAGCCGCAATATTTTTGGCTATTGAATTGCTATTATTTGAATTTTCACCCAAGGCTATTTTACCAGTGGCTTTAGCCTGTATTACTGGTGCAGCCGGACACAAGTTGCTTTTTGATTCTGGACCTGTTTTTCCAATGCCAGATTTAACTGTTCCAAATAATACAGCAATAGCAATCTATAGTGTTTTCGGTATAATTATGGGATTTGTTTCTATAGCATTAACTAAAATAGTTTATTTTGTTGAAGATACGTTCGAAAAATTGCCAATTCATTGGATGTGGTGGCCAGCAATAGGTGGTATTGGAGTTGGTGTTATTGGTTACTTTTTCCCTAACACTTTAGGTGTTGGATATGATAACATCATTAATTTATTATCTGGTAATTTAACTTTAGCATTAATTATCAGCTTGTGTTTTTTTAAATTTTTATCTTGGGCTATTGCATTAGGAAGTGGTACTTCTGGTGGTACGTTAGCTCCACTACTTACTATTGGGGGGGCTGGAGGTGCTATAATGGGTACAATAATTTTGTCTGCTTTTCCTAATTCGGGTATTACAATACCCATTGCAGCCTTAATTGGGATGGCTTCAATGTTTGCTGGTGCATCTAGAGCATATTTAACAAGTATCACGTTTGCCTTGGAGGCCACTATGCAATCAAATAGTTTGCTGCCTTTGTTGGGAGCTTGTACAGCTTCATATCTGATCTCTTTTTTCTTTATGAAAAATACAATTATGACTGAAAAGATAGCTAGAAGAGGAGTGGTAACTTTAGATTCCTACCAACCAGATGTTTTAATAAAAATTAATGCTGAGCAAATTTTAGAACCCATTCCTTTGGTTTTTCAATCTCATCAAAAAATAAAAGATGTTCTTGAAAGTATTTCAAATCTGAAATTAAGAGGTAACTATTTTTTAGTTAAAAATATGGAAGGTTTTTTTGTCGGATTAATAAATGCTAAAGATTTAAAATATAGACATGTAAATGTTGAAAACTCGATAGTTAATTATATAAATAGCAACTTGGTTTTTATAAATAATGTTGACAGTTTAAAAAGAGCATTAGAAGTCTTATTTATTAATAAACAAGATATTGCTCCGGTTTTATCGGTTGATAATAATGAAATTATTGGTCTATTATCTCAAAATGACATATTACATGCATACAATCAATATTTACTAAAAGATAAAGAAATTGCAGCAAATTTGTCTTTAAGAAGACAGCGTTCAAAGATATTAGTTAGAGGAAGAAGATTAGTTAAAAGAACATAAATTAAAGAAAAAGCAGAGATTGAATGATCTCTGCTTTTTTATTTGAGTATTGAAGTTACTCACTTCTTTTTAAACCAAATTTTTCAATTTTACTATATAGATGACTTCTTTGAATTTCGATGTCATCTGCTGTTTTGGATACATTCCAATTGTTTTTTTCTAATTTATACTTAATGAATTCTTTTTCTGCAAAATCTTTGTAATCTTGGAAGTTAGTGAATTTTTCATAATTGGCAGAAGAACTAGTTAGATCGCCATTTCCAGAGCCATTTCTCAAGCCAATATTGGTGCCGCCAGTTGGATTAGCAAATGCAATTACATCATTTTCTGTAATACTTTTATCGCTTAAAATAATTAAACGTTCAATCATATTATGTAATTCTCTTACATTACCAGTCCATGGTAAGCCTTTTAAGGCATTCATTGCACTATCATTAATTTTTTTAATAGGCATTCCATAATCATTACAAATTTCTTCTAAAAACTTCTGAGCAATTATAGGAATATCATCTGTACGTTCTTTTAAATGTGGCACATGAATGTTAATTACATTTAGGCGATGGTATAAATCCATTCTAAAATTACCATCTTCAATTTCTTTAAGTAAATCTTTATTTGTAGCTGCTAATACCCTAACATTAACCTCTAGTTCTTTTTCGCCCCCAACACGTGTAATTTTGTGTTCTTGTAGTGCACGCAATACTTTTGCTTGCGCAGAAAGGCTCATATCACCAATCTCATCTAAAAATAATGTTCCACCATTAGCTAACTCAAATTTACCAATTCTTTGTTTTACAGCAGATGTAAATGAACCCTTCTCATGTCCAAATAATTCGCTCTCTATTAACTCTGATGGGATAGCTGCACAGTTAACCTCAATTAATGGGCTATCTGCTCTATTTGATTTTTCGTGTAACCAACGAGCTACTAACTCTTTACCGCTACCGTTTGCACCAGTTATTAAAACACGAGCTTCAGTAGGAGCAACGCGATCTATTGTTTCTTTAATTTTATTAATTGTTTCTGATTCGCCTAGAATATGACGTGTTTTGCTAACTTTCCTCTTTAAAACTTTAGTTTCAGTAACTAAGGTTCCTCTATCTAAAGCATTGCGAACAGTAATTAATAATCTATTTAAATCTGGTGGTTTAGATATAAAGTCGAATGCGCCTTTTTTACTAGCCTCAATAGCAGTTTCAACAGTTCCATGACCAGAAATCATGATAAAAGGAAGGTCTGGTCTTATAATAAGCGCATTTTCAAGCACTTCCATACCATCCATTTTATTCATTTTAATATCACATAGAACTAAATCATAGTTGTTTTTTTTGATTAACTCTAATCCATCAATACCATTATCTATGTCATCAACATCATAATTTTCATATTCTAATATTTCGCGTAAAGTACTTCTTATCGCTCGCTCATCATCAATTATTAGCAATTTTGCCATAGTAGGTATATTC
>JBBSRF010000178.1:0-5554 GCA_038243335.1 Sphingobacteriales bacterium | reverse complement strand
TTATCGGGAAGAAAATGTTGAGCTTTTTACACAATTGCAAGTAAGCCAACAAAAGTATCAAGGTATTACTGGTGCTATGAGTGTTAAGATTAATGAGCAAGAGTATACATTAGAACAGGCATCAAATTTTTTAAAAGATACAGATAGAAGTATTAGAAAAAACGCATGGGAAACGGTACAACAACGTCGCTTATTGGCAAAAGATGAGTTGAATATTTTGTTTGATGAACTAGTTGCCATGAGGCATAAAGTTGCTTTGAATGCAGGCTTTGAAAATTACCGTGATTATATGTTCCAAGCTTTAGGTCGTTTTGATTATACAACAAAAGATTGCTATGATTTTGCAGAAGCAATTGAACAAGAAGTTGTTCCAATTTTAAGAGCACATGCAGAGAAAAGAAAAGAAGCTTTAAGTTTAACTGATTTAAAGCCATGGGATATGGAAGTAAGCACCTCTGGTAAGGCGGCATTAAAGCCTTTTGATAATGGAGAACAATTAATTGACAAAAGCATCAATTGTTTTAATGCTATAGACCCATCGTTAGGAGAAAAATTAGCCATTATGAAAGATAATGGTCTTTTCGATGTAGAAAGTAGAATGGGTAAAGCATCTGGTGGATATAATTATCCATTAGCAGAAACTGGAGCCCCTTTCATCTTTATGAATTCTGCAAACTCTCTTAGAGATTTAACAACCATGGTACATGAGGGTGGCCATGCGATACATACTTTTTTAACCGCAGATTTAGAATTAAATGATTTTAAACATTGTCCTTCTGAGGTTGCTGAATTAGCATCTATGAGTATGGAGCTTATTTCTATGGATAATTGGGATGTGTATTTTGATAATGAAGAAGACCTAAATCGTGCTAAAAAAGAACAATTAGCAGATGTGCTAAAAACTTTACCATGGGTTGCAGTAATAGATCAATTTCAGCATTGGATTTATACCAATCCAAATCATAATGCAGCAGATAGAGAAGCTACTTTTAAGCAAATTTACGCTCGTTTTGGTGCAGGTTTTGCAGATTGGACAGATTTTGAACAACAGTTTGGTAATTTATGGCAAAAACAATTGCATTTATTCGAAGTTCCGTTTTATTACATTGAATATGCAATTGCACAATTGGGAGCTATTGCAGTTTGGAAAAATTACAAGGAAAACCCTAATAAAGCGCTACAACAATATTTAGCTGCATTAAAGTTAGGTTACACTAAACCCATGAATGAGATTTACGAAACTGCTGGAATTAAATTTGATTTCAGTGCAGATTATATCAAAGAGTTAGCAGTTTTTGTAAAAAATGAGCTAGATAAGTTAGGTTAATTTACATCTAAATATGTACTAAGCCAGTTATTTATAATTTAACTGGCTTTTTTTATAGAACAAAAAATAATATTTAAACTTAATTTTTTAAGTTTGAATAAACTAAAACAATTTATGCTAGACAAATTATTTAGAAAGAAATCAATTACCAAGATTTTAGAAGATGCCGCAAAAGGTTATGGAGAACATGGAGATTCATTACACAAAACACTAGGAGTTAGAGACTTAACTGCATTTGGAATTGCTGCAATTATTGGCGCTGGTATTTTTAGTACTATAGGAAAAGCAAGTGCTGATGGCGGTCCGGCTGTAATTTTCTTATTTATCTTTACTGCTATTGCTTGTAGTTTTGCAGCCTTCGCTTATGCTGAGTTTGCATCTATGGTACCAGTCTCTGGGAGCGCCTATACTTATTCTTACGTAGCTTTTGGTGAATTAGTAGCATGGATAATAGGTTGGTCTTTAATTATGGAATATGCCATTGGAAATATTACAGTAGCTATCTCATGGTCTGATTATTTTACTGGTCTCCTTTCCTCCATAAGAATTCCAGGTTTAGGTATAAATGGAATCAACATCCCAGATTGGGCTACAATGGATTATTTATCAGCTTTCAATGGGCATAAACATGCTGAAGCATTATTAAATGCTGGTAAAAACATAGCTGATTTAGATCCTGCGATTGCTTTAGCAAATAATGCTTGGATTACTTCACCTAAAATAGGAAACTTTCATGTTGTAGCAGATTTACCTGCTTTAGGTATCATTATCTTCATCACATGGCTAGTTTACCGTGGAATGAAAGAATCTAGAAACGCAAGTAATGCTATGGTTGTAGTGAAATTAGCAGTAATTTTATTGGTAATTGCTGTTGGCGTTTTTTATGTAGACACTAAAAATTGGGATCCATTTGCACCAAATGGGGTTTCTGGAGTACTAAAAGGTGTTTCTGCTGTGTTCTTTGCTTACATTGGCTTTGATGCAATTTCTACAACTGCTGAAGAGTGTAAGGACCCACAAAGAGATTTACCCAAAGGAATGATGTGGGCAATTATAATTTGCACAACCTTATATGTTGCAATTGCATTAGTTTTAACGGGTATGGTTAAATATGACACTTTAGCAGTTGGTGATCCTTTAGCTTTTGTATTTGATGCAATTAATCTGAAATTGATGAGCGGAATTATTGCTGTAAGTGCAGTATTTGCAATGGCAAGTGTATTGTTAGTGTTTCAAATGGGTCAACCTCGTATTTGGATGAGCATGAGTCGTGACGGTTTATTACCTAAAAGGTTCTCAAAAATACATCCAAAGTATAAAACGCCATCATTTGCAACGATTGTAGTAGGCTTTGTAGTTGCAGTTCCTTCACTATTCATGAATCTAAGTATTGTAACAGATTTAACCTCAATCGGTACATTATTTGCTTTTGTTTTAGTATGTGCAGGTGTATTAGTTTTGCAAAACAGACCTGGGGTACAACATGGCAAGTTTAGAATTCCTTATGCTAACTCTAAATTCATTATACCAGTAGTTTTTATAGGAGTGCTAATTTTTGGTACTGTTAAATTTAAAAAAGAAGTGGTAGCATTTATTACTAACGAGACAAAAATTTATGAACCTGTTACTTTTATTACTTCTTTAAATAGCAATGAATTAGAAACAGTTAAAAGAGAGATAAGTGCAAATCCAGTTGTACTACAAGGCAAGCAAATTGATGCTGAAGCGTACTTGAATAGCTTAAGCGAAGTTCAGTATCAGGATTTTATTAGCAAATCAACAGTTAGTTTCGATAAAAAATACGAAAATGGCTGGTCATTATTTAAACACAAAATACCAATGTGGATATTCTTTTTTATCTGTATCATTGTTTCTTACTATTGTTTTACGAAAAACCTTTCTCTAATCCCAGTACTAGGTTTATTAAGCTGTTTATACATGATGTGCGAATTAGGCATTAGCAACTGGATTGGTTTTGGAATTTGGTTAGCTGTTGGTTTAATTGTTTATTTTGCTTATGGATTTAGGCATAGTAAGCTTGGAAATCCTCAACCATAAGTATTTAAAATATTGTTAAAAAACCTTAGCCCAAAAGCTAAGGTTTTTTTGTAAAATAATTTTTCTTAAAAATTTAAAGATGAATAATATGCTAAATAAAACAAGCTTAAATTGATAATCTATTCAGTTCAATATTCTCTGGCGTTACAAAAATTAAAGGAACTTTTTCTACATCAACATAACTAGAATCTAAGCCAAAACTACTTACCTCAGATAAGCTAAATCGCTTTAAAATAAAATAATAATCCATTATACTTCGTTCATAAAAACTCAAATTTGTAAATCTTGAGAGATGCTTCTCTAACAATACAAAACGGAAATCTCCAGTAATTTTATGCTTATTTAGAGAAGTATATTGACTTGTAATATCGACTTCACCATTTTTAACTAATTCTTCTACCACCTTTCGATACAATAAATTTACACTTTGTTCTATTCTAAAACCAAGTTTAAAATCTATTCTAATTAACTTTCCAGGAATTAAAAACTCAACCTTATAATCCATTGTATAGGGTTCATCCATTACATCTACGTGAACAAGCCAATAAACATCTGCTCGTTTTGGCTCTTTTTGGATTATGGAATAAATAATTTTAGACTCAATTTCAGTTTTAAAATTTGCACTTGTTAAATAAACCAACTGAGAAGAGTATTTTGGAACACTAATATCATTGCTTAACTCACTTAAGATTGCATAATAATCTTCAATCTCTACGTATTTAACAAAACGATTTTTAATCTTACGTGAGCTATACCAAGTCCACATTACACTCAATAAAACACAACCGATTAATAATGTAACCCAGCCACCATGTATAAATTTGAAAAGATTTCCAGCTAAGAATGCAAGTTCAATTGTTGCATAAACTGCAACAAATAGTATAATTAAATATTTAGGGAATTTCTTTCTTAACATATAGACGCCTACCAAAATAGTTGTCATTAAGAATGTTAAATTAATTGCTAAACCATATGCACCCTCCATATTATCAGATTTTTTGAAGATTAATACGATTAAGATACAGCCAATACATAGTAACCAATTGATAGAAGGGACGTATAGTTGTCCTTTTTGTACACTCGGATAATTAATGCGAACTTTTGGCCATAAGTTTAAACGAACCGCTTCAGAAATAAGCGTAAATGAGCCTGAGATCATAGCCTGAGAAGCTATAACTGCGGCTGTTGTAGCTAAGGCAACCATATAAAGCACCATAGATTGAGGCACTAACTCAAAGAAAGGATTCACTAAATGCGGGTCATAATTAGGGTTTTTAAGTACCCAGACACCTTGTCCTAAATAATTAAGGATAAGCATTAATTTCACAAAAATCCAACTAACTCTAATGTTTTGCTTACCACAATGTCCTAAATCAGAATATAAAGCCTCAGCCCCTGTTGTACATAGAAATACCCCACCTAAAATAGCTAAAGAACCTGGGTTGGTAACTAACAAATGAATAGCATAATAAGGATTTAAAGCTCTGAAAATTGAAGGATCATGGATAATTTGACCAATACCAGCAACGCCTAATGCTCCAAACCATAAAAACATGATTGGACCGAAAAGCTTACCCACTAAGTTAGTTCCAAACTGCTGAATGATAAATAAGAAGGCTATAATTGTGATTACAATAGGTATAACCTGCACGGTAGGAAACTTCAACTTTAAACCCTCTATTGCTGATGTAACTGTAATACTTGGTGTAATCATACCATCTGCTAAAAGCGCAGCTCCACCAATAATTGCAGGTATTACAAGCCACTTCGCTTTTTTTCTTACCAAAGAATACAGAGAGAAAATACCACCCTCACCTTTATTATCAGCACGCAGGGTAATCATTACATATTTAATAGTTGTTTGTAGGGTTAAAGTCCAAATAACACAAGAAAGTGCTCCTAAAACTAAATCAGGATTAATATAAGAACCAGTTATACCGCCTCTTTCTGCAATTTCTTTTGCTGTTTTAAAAATTGCTTTTAAGGTATACAGAGGTGATGTACCAATATCCCCAAAAACTATCCCTAAACTTACTAGAACCCCACCTGCCGTGAGCGAATTTACGTTTTTATGATTTGACACTGCTTAAGATTTGGTTGCAAAATTAACTAAATAATTATAATAATATTAATTAAAAAATTTCAATTAAAGTTGGTTGTTAAATAATG
>JBBSRF010000177.1:0-5563 GCA_038243335.1 Sphingobacteriales bacterium | reverse complement strand
TAAGGTCGAAACCTATTTTAACATTATCTTTAATAAAATGTCCATAACCTATGCTGAAGTTTTTGTTTTGTACTTCAACATTTTCACTTGGTTTAGTTGATGAAAGATTTACACCAAACCCTAATGTGCTTGTGCCTTTAGTTTGAGCATTAGTAGTAAATGCGATGGCGCATAATACGCCCATGATTAATAATTTAGATTTCATTTGTGTGTTTTTTTATTTGTGTATACAATAATAATAAAAAATAATAATATAAATTAATTTTCAAGTTGATTAAAGAAAATTTTTAATCAATTGATAATCAATCTAAAAGAGAGGCTAAAAAAATTAATCTTTAGCCTCTTTAAAAGTTATTTCTAAATTTTATTTATCATTTTCATTTAAAAAAACAAACTGATGATCGAATACATCTAATTTAATTTTACTGTCTTTATTTACTTTGCCAGCCAGGATTGATTTAGATAATTCGTTCAAAATTCTTTTCTGAATTACTCTTTTTAGCGGTCTTGCGCCAAACTGTGGATCATAACCTAATTCTCCTAACCAATCTAAAGCTTCCACACTCGCATCCATGGTAATTCCCATTTCAGCTAAAGTGTCTTGAACATGTTTAAATTGCAAATCAACAATGTTTCTAATTTCACTTCTTTGCAAAGGTGTAAACATAATCAACTCGTCAATTCTGTTTAAAAACTCTGGGCGAATGGTTTGTTTTAATAAATCAAAAAGTTCGGATTTAGTTTTAGCAATTACAGCATCTCTATTGTTATCATTTAAATCTTTGAAATTATCTTGAATTAAATGCGAACCAATATTAGAAGTCATGATGATGATGGTATTTTTAAAGTTTACCACACGACCTTTATTATCTGTTAAACGACCATCATCTAATACTTGCAATAAGATATTGAATACATCTGGATGCGCTTTTTCAATCTCATCTAACAATACAACTGAATAAGGTTTTCTACGTACGGCTTCAGTTAATTGTCCACCTTCATCATAACCAACATATCCTGGAGGAGCCCCAATCAATCTAGAAACTGCATGTCTTTCTTGATATTCACTCATATCAATTCTAGTCATTGCATTTTCATCGTTAAATAAGAACTCAGCCAATGCTTTTGCCAATTCCGTTTTACCAACTCCTGTTGTGCCTAAGAAGATAAAGGAGCCAATTGGTTTGCGTTTGTCTTGTAAGCCAGCTCTAGACCTACGTATGGCGTCAGAAATAGCTTCAATAGCTTCATCTTGGCCTGCAACACGTTTGTGCAATTCATCTTCTAAATTCAATAACTTTTCACGTTCGCTTGCAATTAGCTTGGTAACAGGTACGCCAGTCCATCTAGCAACCACACCAGCAATATCATCAGCAGTTACTTCTTCTTTCAACATTCTGCTATCGCTTTGCTGACTTTCAAGCTCAGTTTTCAGTTTTTCAACTTTGTCATGTGCCTCTTTAATTTTTCCGTATCGGATTTCTGCAACTTTGCCATAATCACCAGCACGTTCTGCTTGTTCTGCTTCTAATTTATAATGCTCAATTTGTTCTAATTGGGTATTAACGGCATCTACTAAATCTTTTTCACCTTGCCATTTTGCTTTTAACTCATCTCGTTCGGCAGAAATATTAGCAATCTCTTCTGATAGTTCTTTAACTTTTTTGTCATCTTTCTCACGCTTAATCGCTTCACGTTCAATTTCTAAGCGCATAATTTCACGATCTAAAGCATCAACATTTTCTGGTACAGAATCCATCTCCATACGGAGTTTTGATGCTGCTTCATCCATTAAATCAATTGCCTTATCTGGTAAGAAACGATCAGCAATATATCTTTGGCTCATTTCAACTGCCGCAATTATGGCTTCATCTTTAATTCTCACTTTGTGGTGCGTTTCATAACGCTCTTTTAATCCACGTAAAATAGAAATCGCATCTTGTGTATCTGGTTCTTCCACCAATACTTTTTGGAAACGACGTTCCAGTGCTTTATCTTTTTCTAAATATTTTTGATATTCATCCAAAGTGGTGGCGCCAATTGCTCTTAATTCGCCTCTGGCTAAAGCAGGTTTTAATATGTTTGCTGCATCCATAGCTCCTTCACCACCACCGGCTCCAACTAAGTTATGTATCTCGTCTATAAATAAAATAATATCACCATCACTTTGAGATACTTCTTTAATTACTGCTTTTAAACGTTCTTCAAACTCTCCCTTATATTTTGCGCCGGCAATTAAAGCACCCATATCTAAGGAGTAAACTGTTTTAGATTTTAAATTTTCAGGTACATCACCTTTAATAATTCTAAAAGCAATACCTTCAGCTATAGCAGTTTTACCAACGCCAGGTTCACCAATTAAAATCGGGTTATTCTTTGTTCTACGCGACAAAATCTGAATTACTCTCCGTATTTCATCATCTCTTCCTATTACAGGATCTAACTTGCCGCTTTCCGCATACTCATTTAAATTACGAGCGTATTTACTTAAAGCTTGGTAAGTTGCCTCCGCATTTTGATCAGTTACTTTATTGTCTCCTCGTAAGGAGATAATCGCTTTTTTTAAGTCTTTTTCGTTTACGCCTTGTTCTTTTAAAAGTTTAGCTGTGGCATCATTTACTGCTAAAATCCCTAATAATAAATGTTCTACTGAAACAAAATCATCCTTAAACTCTTTTAAAAAAGATTGCGCCTTTTGTATAACACTATTTGCGCTAGAGGATAAATAAGGTTCTCTACCAGTTACTTTTGGTAGTTTCTCTATCGCTTCTGTTAAATTTTTTTCTAATGCATTCAAATTCACGTTTAGCTTCTTTAAGATATAAGAAACTACATTTTCATCAACAGTTAGCAGACCTTTTAAAAGGTGTACGCTTTCAATAGCCTGTTGCTGATTGCCTTGTGCTATTTCAGAAGCCTTTTGAATTGCTTCTTGTGCTTTGATTGTAAAATTGTTGAAGTTCATATTTTCCTATAGTTCAAAACAAATGCCATAAAGGTTTTGAGATCATAATCGGTAGTTCTGTCATTAATAATTTTTTACTACTGAATAATTGACTGCATGTGAGTTGTTTATGCTGTAATTGTGGCTTAATATTACATTCATTTCTTAGCGATTGAATTGTGTTTTTGATTATATAATTTTGTGTTTAAATACTAAAATATGAAAGATGTAAGGTTAAATTTGTTCATTATATTTAATCAATGACCACTCATCTTAAAAACTACTTTAAAGTTTATGAAGGTTTGTCAAAGCCAACATGGATGCTTGCCTTGGTAATGTTGGTGAACAGAAGTGGTGCTATGGTTGTTCCCTTTTTAGGTGTTTATTTGGTTAATCACTTGGGTTTTTCGTTAGAGAATGCAGGGATTTTACTAAGTTGTTTCGGAATAGGTGCTGTTGCTGGCTCATCGATAGGCGGATGGTTAACAGATAAATTCGGCCATTTTAAAGTTCAACTTTTTAGTTTAATTGGGGTAATTCCTTTGTTTATATTATTACCTCATTTAACAACGATGTTTTCTTTAGCTGCTGGAATATTAGCACTGAGTATGGTAAGTGATATTTTTAGACCTGCAAACTCTGTATCACTAGCTTATTATGCTAAACCAGAAAATTTAGTGCGTAGTTTCACGCTAAATCGAATGGCTTTAAACTTAGGTTTCTCTATTGGTCCGGCATTGGGTGGATTTTTAGCTGCTATTTCTTACGATTTACTTTTTTATGGAAATGCAGTTGGCGCTACATTAGCTGCATTGATTTTCTATTTCTATTTCAGAAATAAAAAAGGAACATCAAGAGATATAGATGATGCAGCAATAGTTAAACTCCCTAATCAATCTCCTTACAGGGATATTCCGTTTATGTTATTTACTTTTTTAAGTATTCTATTTGCAATCTGCTTTTTTCAACTTTTTAGTACGCTACCAATTTATTATAGAGATGTCTATCAACTAACGGAAAAAAGTATTGGTATTATTTTAGCTTTTAGTGGTATTGTGATATTCTGTTTAGAAATGGGGGTCGTACATTTTGCAGAGCGAAAGTCTACTGCTGGTAATGCCATTATTATAGGGGTTGTTTTTTGTGGATTAGCTTTCTGCTCATTAATAATTACGCATGCCATTTGGCTTTTATATATTTCTATGTTATTACTCTGTATTTCAGAGATGCTGGTAATGCCGTTTACGGCTACTGTAACTTTACAACGTTCCAATGCTAAAAATAGAGGGGCTT
Source organism: Sphingobacteriales bacterium (assembly GCA_038243335.1). Classification (GTDB taxonomy): domain Bacteria; phylum Bacteroidota; class Bacteroidia; order Sphingobacteriales; family Sphingobacteriaceae; genus Pedobacter. The sequence goes on along the minus strand of JBBSRF010000177.1, from coordinate 1,326 downwards.
ATATGGGCTTAAACTCTTTAGCTTTATCTGCAGGGTTAATCTTTGCGCCTTGGTGGGGTACTAAAACTGCAGCTAATTATGGATTTAATGTATTATGGATTGGCACAGGATTATTGATGTTAGTTACCGCATTTGGATTTTATTTTTTAATGAAAAGAATGAAATTAAAGGCATAAAAAAAGGAAGTCTTTTCAACTTCCAGCTATTATTTAGTTATCCTAAAATTTCTTTGAGCTTTTGGGTTTGATGATCTGCTAATTTTTGCAGTGGACCTGCGGCTATCATTTTCATCATCATATTTAAATCTGCAGAAATAATGTGTTTTGCAGTTGTTCCCCCTGTATCATTTGGTTCAACAGTCCATTTTAACTCTACATCAAATGGCGGTTTCTCAGTTGGGATAGCTATAATCTCGCTGTTTGGTACACGACTAGAGATTTTTAATGCCAATTTAGCCATATTCTGAATGGTAAAGCTAGCTTCATCAGCAGTAGAAGACCAATTATAAATATTCTCAGGCATTAATTGCTGATGGTTATTTAAATCTTCAAGAAATAAATAAACTTTGTCTATTGGTAAATTTATTTCTACAGTACTTTCTATAATTGTCATTTTCTATGAATTTGAATAATTAATTTTTAGCGTTAAGAATCAGTGCTTAATACTTATTTACCCCATTCAGCAGGGTTTTCTCTCCATGTATTTAATAAATTGATTTCGTTTTGAGCGATATAACTATGTTCTGCAGCATATTTGATTAATGAACTATAGTTTGATAGTGTAGAGTAACGACATTTAGCAGCTTTAAAATTTTCATCTGCTTGATCAAAACCATAGGTAAATATAGCAACCAAGCCAGCAACAGATAAACCCGCAGCTCTTAATGCAACCACCGCTTGCAAGCTACTTTTACCTGTAGAAATTAAATCTTCAATCACAGCAACTCTTTGGCCTTCAATAATTTCTCCTTCAATTAAACTTCCAGTGCCGTGTTCTTTTGCTTTAGCTCTTACATATATAAACGGAAGACCTAACTCTTGTGCAACTAAAACACCTTGTGGAATTCCGGCTGTTGCAACACCAGCAATAACATCTACAGTACCATATTCTTCTTGTATCAATTGTGCCAATTCTTGGCGAACATAAGTTCTTATAGATGGATGAGACAAAGTAATGCGGTTATCGCAATAAATTGGAGATTTCCATCCTGACGCCCAAGTAAACGGGTTTTTAGGTTGTAATTTTACGGCTTTAATTTGTAATAAAAATTCGGCTACCTTTAATTCAATTTCACTTTTATTATACATGATACAAAATTACGTAATT